>NZ_RZSN01000348.1:0-2026 GCF_003997315.1 Mesorhizobium sp. M1A.F.Ca.IN.020.04.1.1 | reverse complement strand
CGCTGATGCGGCTCGACGACACTCCGAGCTCGCCGGCGACGAAGTCGCGCAACTCGGCCGGCATCAGCGTGTCGAATTCGATGCGGATGACGGAGCCGCGGCGGCGGCGCTTCAGCGCCGTCTCGAACAGGCGAACGAGGTCTTCCGATTCCTCCTCCACCTCGATATCGCTGTCGCGGATGATGCGGAACGTGCCCGAGCCCTTGACCTCATATCCAGGGAAGAGCTTGCCGATATAGAGGCCGACCGCTTCTTCCAGCGGGATGAAGCGGACATGATGCTTGCGGTCGGGCAGACGGATGAACCGCCGCAGCGCCACCGGCAAGCGCAAGAGCGCGCTCATCTCCTCGCCGTTCTTGCGGTGGCGCAGCTGCAGCGCCATTGAGAAACCGAGATTGGGGATGAACGGAAACGGGTGCGCCGGGTCGATCGACAGCGGCGTCAGCACCGGGAAAACCTGACCCTGGAAATGCTCCTCCAGCCAGGCCTTCTCGTCCTTGGTCAGGCCGTCGCGGGGGATGCTTTCGATGCCTTCCTTGTTGAGCAGCTCCATCAAGACCGACAGGCTCTTCTGCTGGTCTTCCTGCAGGCGCTCGACCTCGCGCAGCAATTGCTCCAACTGCTGCTCAGGCGTGCGGCCGTCCGGGCTCTTCAACGCGATGCCCTCGCGCACCTGACCGGCGAGGCCGGCGACGCGCACCATGAAGAACTCGTCGAGGTTTGCGGCCGAGATCGACAGGAAGCGGACGCGCTCGAGCAGCGGGTGATGCTCGTTCAGCGATTCCTCGAGCACCCGGCGGTTGAACTGCAGCCAGGAAAACTCGCGGTTGACGAAACGGTCTGGATTGCCGCCGTCCGGGCTCGCCGCCTCGACGGTGATGAACTCGCTCTGCACCGGCTTCAGTTCGTTCATGGTTCCTGCTCTTGGCCACAACGTCGTTCTTTGAGCGCCATACGCCGCCGGACGCGCTATGCACGCTCTAACACGCTTTTATGACGCATGATGTCACGGAATCGCTTCGTTTCCGGCCTCATGCGCTTAACCGGCTCAACTTATCCTCTGCCAGCCTTTTGCGACAGTTTCATTTCATCGATCTTGCAAACCGGCCGGTTATGATCCAGATGCAAACGGGCCGAACTGAAGGAGACGACGATGGCAGGCGGTACCATTCCCCATTTCCAGAACGACGCGGGCCATCCGGCGATCGATATCGGCGTCAAGGAATTCATGTGCACCGGCGCCAATCCGCCTTTCGACCATCCGCATGTATTCCTCGACATGGGCGACGACAATGAAAAGGTCTGCCCTTACTGCTCGACGCTCTACCGCTATTCGCCGAAGCTGAAGGCGACGGAAACCGAGCCTGCCGGCTGCCTCTATATCGACCAGGCCGCCTGATCGCGGATCTGGGTGACCGCTAGACCATGGAGGAGGCGCGGTCCCGGCAGGTCGTCATCGCCGGGGCCGGTATCGCCGGACTGACGGCAGCTCTTGCCTTTGCCGAACACGGCCATGCCGTCACGGTGCTGGAACAGGCCAGCCAGCTCGAAGCGGTGGGCGCGGGCATCCAGCTTTCCCCCAACGCCACCCGTATGCTCAGTCGGCTCGGCGCGCTCGACCGGTTGCGGCTGAGCGCGATCCGCCCGGAAGCGGTGGTGCTGAAGGGCGCTGCCACCTTGCGCGAACTGGCGCGCGTGCCGCTCGGCCAGGCCGGCGAAGAGCGTTGGGGCGCGCCCTATCTGGTGGCGCACCGCGCCGACCTGCAGGCGGCGCTGACGGCGCGGATGGCGGAGCATCCTGAAATCCAACTCGTCACCGGCGCGCGGGTAACGGACGTCGCTGTTCACCCGCAAGACATCGCCGTCGCCGCCGAAACGGATGGCGGCAGCATCGAGGCCGCCGGCGGCCTGCTGATCGGCGCGGACGGCGTCTGGTCGTCGGTTCGCAGGCTGCTTGCGGGGCGAGAGCCGGCCTTCGGGAAGAACCGCTTCTCGGGCGAGCTGGCCTGGCGCGCAACGGTTGCAG
>NZ_RZSN01000347.1:0-2189 GCF_003997315.1 Mesorhizobium sp. M1A.F.Ca.IN.020.04.1.1 | reverse complement strand
CCTTCTGCATCGGCACCGGTTCCGCCGGTTGCGGCAGTCGACCCGGCTAAGCCGGCCGCAGGCGAGCGCAGCCTGGAAGACGAACTCAATGCGCTGCTTGGCGCCATGACGGCGCGGCCAATTCCGGTTGCGCCGGTCCCGGTTGCTCCTGTTCCGGCCGCCGCATCGGCACCGCGGTCGGTCGTTCAGCCGGCTGGCGATACCGACCAGAAGGCTGGCGTGGGCGATGAGCTCGATTGGGACCTCGACGCACGCAACGAGCCCGCCTACGGCACGCAGATCGCCCAGTCCGCCGATGCCGATCTCGATAGGCTGCTCGCCGGCGAACTCGACCGGCAGGGCTTCGAAGGCGCGGCTTCCGAACAGGATGCCGAACCCAGCATAGATTTCGATGACGAGGCTTTCGACGCCGCCTTCGCCAAGGGCATCGAGATGGATGCGCCTGTCGCGCCTGCCGAACCGCCAAAGTCGTGGAGCCGCGTGACCCCGGTCGCAGCGCCGGTGCACGCCTCTTATGTCACGCAGCCTGCGGCTACGGCGCCGCAAACCGCGGCCCCTGCCTACGAACCGGTGGAGGATTATTCCGCATACGCCAAGCCGGCGCCGCAGATGCCGACGCCTGCCTATCGTGCGGAGCCGGCGAAGGACTATGCCGGTTACGCCACGCCGGCCCCGGCGCCGCAGATGTCGGCGCCTGCCGATCGTGAGGAGCCGGCGAAGGACTATGCCGGTTACGCCACGCCGGCCCCGGCGCCGCAGATGTCGGCGCCTGCCTATCGTGAGGAGCCGGCGAGGGACTATTCCGCTTACGCCAAGCCAGCCGCGGCGCCGCAGTCTCGCCAGCAGGAGGAAATGCCCGATGTCGAGACGGTCGACGTGCCGGAGCGCGTGGTGGCGTTGGCCGACGACCTCGACATTCCGGAGCTCAGCTTCGAGGAGGATCAGCCTGCGGCGCCTGCCTATGACGATCTCGATGCCGAGTTTGCCGGCCTGCTTAGCGAGATGAACGCAACCGAGATCGCTCAGGCGCCTGTGCAGAGCCGGGGCTATGAGGACGACTCCCACAATGCCGGACTCAAGACCGGCTACGACCGCCGCGAGTTGCGGGCCGAGACGGCCGCTGCACCGGCGACCCTGTCCTATGCCGCAGCTGCAAGCCAATTCGATGCAGACGATTTGCCCGGCAGCCGGCCGGTCTCGCAGGCGGACGACTTCGCCGTCGACGAACTTGACTACGATCCTGAGCTCGACGAAGCGATGACTGTGCCCGGCTTTGCCGAGCGCGAAGCCGCGAAGCCGCGAAGCCGTGGCATGATGCTTGCCGCGCTCGTCGGCGCCGTTGTGGTCGCGGGCGGTCTCGGCGCTCTCGCCTTCTCCTTTGGCGGCAAGGGCGGCAGCGAAGCGCCCGTGATCGTGAAGGCGGACAATTCGCCGATCAAGGTCAAGCCGCAAAACCCGGGCGGCACCGTGGTGCCGAACCAGGACAACAAAGTCTATGACGCCGTGGCCAAGGGTGGGGCGGCCAAGCCCGCCGAACCGGCGCAGCAGAAACTGGTGACCAACACCGAGGAACCTATCGACGTGGCGTCGAAGGAACCGGCGCAGAGCCGGATCGTCGACCTTTCGCCTGACGACACCGACGCCGCGCCTGGCACCAACTCAGCCGGCAATGCGGCCGCGGCAGCGCCGGTTCCGGACACAGCAGCTCCGGCCGCAGCCGCGCCGGCACCGGCCGCAGCCGCGCCGGCACCGGCCGAAGCAGCGCCGGCTCCGGAAGCCGCAGCGCCGGCACCGGAGGCCGCAGCGCCCGCACCGGACGCAGCAGCGCCGGCTGACGCCCAGGCCGCCGCCCCCGCAACCCCACAGCAGGCCGCTCCGGCCCCGAAATCGGAAGACCGCATCGCCCAGGTTCTGCAGGAGGCAGACAAGGGGACCAACAACGATGTCGTCGCCGTGGCGCCGCGCAAGGTGAAGACCATGATGGTGAAGCCTGACGGCTCGCTGGTTCCGCGCGAGGATCCGGCTCCCGCGCCGCAGGTCGCGGCAACCGAACCGACCGATCCGGCGCCGCAGCACGTCGCTTCCGCCGGGCAGGGCGATGCCCAGCCGACAGGCGCCGTCACGCCGGCAACCGATCAGGCTGCCGACCAGGGCGGTGATGACCAAAGCGCTGCCGCCGCGGTGAAGCC
>NZ_RZSN01000346.1:0-2202 GCF_003997315.1 Mesorhizobium sp. M1A.F.Ca.IN.020.04.1.1 | reverse complement strand
GTCCAGGACCGCTATGATGTCGTGGTCCTCGATTGCCCTCCGCAGCTCGGGTACCTGACCCTGACGGCTTTATCGTCGGCTACCGCGGTCCTGATCACGGTGCATCCGCAAATGCTAGATGTGATGTCGATGTGTCAGTTCCTATTGATGCTTGGCGAGATCCTCAATCCTATCAAACGCGGCGGCGGCAATATGAACCTCGACTGGTTTCGTTATCTTGTTACGAGGTTCGAGCCTGGCGACGGTCCGCAAGCGCAAATGGTCGACTTCATGCGCGTGATTTTCGGTGGCTTCGTCCTCAAGAACGAGATGCTGAAGAGCACCGCAATATCGGACGCGGGTATCACCAAGCAGACACTCTACGAGGTCGAGCGTAGCCAGTTGACAAGATCAACGTACGACCGCGCCATGGAATCCCTCCATAACGTCAACGGCGAGATCACTTCGCTGGTCCACCAGGCATGGGGGCGGACATGACGCTGATTGAAGTGGCAAACCCCGTCGGAGGGCTTCGAAATGGCACGTAAGGGCCTATTGGCGGGCATCTTGGATGAGGACGAGTTTACGGCCGTAAACTCGGCCGAGACAGCTGCGCCGCTTGCAGCGCGATCCGGCAGGGGTGCTTTCGGCATGATGAGCCGGGCCGCCGACGAAATGGCGACCAAAGTCGAGGCCGCGCAGGAAATAGAGAGAAAGCTGCTCGCAGGCGAGACGGTCATCGAGGTTGATCCCGACCATTTGGACAGCTCTTTCGTCATCGATCGAATGGATCAGGACGAGGGTCGCTTCGAGGACTTGGTGCAAGCCATTGGTGAGCGGGGGCAGGATTCGCCAATCCTTGTCAGGCCGCACCCAAGCACCGAAGGCCGTTATCAAATCGTATTCGGCCACCGGCGCGTAAAAGCCGCAAAGGCGCTTGGCAGAACTGTCCGAGCGGTCGTCAAGCCGTTGTCCGATCGTGACCATGTTGTCGCCCAAGGGCAGGAGAACACTGCACGAGCGGACCTCTCGTTCATCGAACGTGCGCTGTTTGCGGCTAAACTTGCCGCACGCGGGTTCGACACCCAGACGATCATGTCGGCCTTGTCGGTGAATAAGACTGTCGTGTCGAAAATGGCATCCGTCACAAAACAGATTCCAGTCGAGCTTATTCAAGCAATCGGTGCTGCGCGAGGGACCGGGCGAGATCGATGGTACGACCTGTCCGTCAAATGTCGCGTTAGAGGTAACCTCGAGAAGGCCATGAGGTTCGTCGGAAAACAGAAGTTCCTAGAGGTTGAAAGCGATACAAGGTTCAGCCTTCTTTTCAATCACCTTCCCAGCGACGAAGCAATCGCCGATCACCAAGCGGCAACGGGATCGAAGAGGGCCGTAGCTCCAGCTTGGGCTCCGTCTGACAAATCCGTCCGCGTCACGGCGAAAGATACCGGAAAGGCGTTCACGCTGTCCTTGAAAGAACGGGACGGAGTTCGCTTCGGTACCTGGATTTCCGAGAATCTGGAGCTGCTCTACAGCGAGTTCAGGCGATCGGAAACGAGCAACACAGGAGAATGAACCCGCAAAAGAAAAAGGCCCCCGAACGTCACCGTCGCGGAAGCCCTTCTCGTATCTAGACAATCCGAGAATCTCATTTCCGCGAATCACTGTCAAGAGTCTTAGGCGTCGTTTTGGCGAGCAGGTTTCTTTTGCCTAATTAGAAGGCGAAGGAAGAAATGGAGACGGGTATTGCAACGACGCCCTTTGGGCGGCGGCCGATGTCGCTTGCCATGCTGGCAGCGCAAAACGAGTCACGCGAGATCCCCAAGGGCAGGGTGGTCGACAAGTGGCAGATCTATCGTAACCTCTGCGAGGGCAAGAGCATTGTCGGCATCGGCGATCGCGCTCTGGCCGTCCTGAATGCGTTGCTATCATTCTATCCGGACAGTGAGTTGAGTGAGGAAAACGGCCTCATCGTCTTTCCCTCGAACGCACAGCTGTCCCTCAGGGCGCACGGAATGCCCGATGCCACAGTGAGGCGCCACCTGGCGGCTCTTGTGGACTGCGGGCTAGTCATCCGCCGGGACAGCCCGAACGGCAAGCGTTATGCGCGGAAGGGCAGAGGAGGGGAGATTGAGGAAGCATTTGGCTTCTCCCTGGCGCCGTTGCTGGCCCGTGCCTGCGAGTTCGAGGCGGCGGCCGCGTGTGTTCGCGCCGACAACAGGG
>NZ_RZSN01000345.1:0-2209 GCF_003997315.1 Mesorhizobium sp. M1A.F.Ca.IN.020.04.1.1 | reverse complement strand
AGGTCTTGTGCTGGGCGCCATGTACGCTACCGGCCTGACGCTGACGGGGCTGAACTTCGCCATCCTCATCGGCTTCTTCGCCGGGCTGATCTCCTTCATCCCCTATGTGGGCTCGCTGACCGGGCTGGTGCTTGCTGTCGGCGTCGCCTTCGTCCAGTTCTGGCCGGATTGGACGATGATCGTGGCGGTGGTCTGCGTGTTCTTCGTAGGCCAGTTCATCGAGGGCAATATCCTGCAGCCGAGGCTGGTCGGCAAAAGCGTCGGCCTGCACCCGGTTTGGCTGATGTTCGCGCTCTTTGCCTTCGGTGCGCTGTTCGGCTTCGTCGGCCTGCTGATTGCGGTGCCGGCTTCGGCGGCCATTGCCGTGCTGGTGCGCTTTGCGATTGCCCGCTACCTCGAATCGCCGCTTTACAACGGCCATGCCACAGAGCCAGCACCTCCTTTGCCGGCGGATCGCGGCGGCGGCCGCCGCTCACAGCCGCGTGGCTGAAATGGCTGGCGAACGAACCGATCCACCGCGCCAGCTGCCGCTCGATCTCGGCCACGGTACCGGCTACTCGCGCGACGAGCTCGTCGTCTCCGGGGCCAACGCGCAGGCCGCAGCACTGGTCGACCGCTGGCCGGACTGGCCCGCGCCGGTGGTGGTGCTCGCCGGCCCTCCCGGGACCGGCAAGACGCATCTTGCCCAGATCTGGCAAGCGCATGCGCACGCTGTCGCCATCGCTCCCGACAGCATCGGCGAGCACATTGGCGGGCTTGGCGCGAGCCCCGCGCTGATCGACGACATCGACAAGCTCCCGATCGACGAGCAAGGCCTGTTCCATCTGATCAACACCGTGCGCGGCGCCGGCTCCACGCTGCTTCTGACGGCGCGGCGCTTTCCCTCTGCCTGGCGCGTCGTGCTGCCGGACCTCATCTCGCGGCTGAAAGCGGCTGCGACCATCGAGATCC
Organism: Mesorhizobium sp. M1A.F.Ca.IN.020.04.1.1; assembly: GCF_003997315.1. Classification (NCBI taxonomy): domain Bacteria; kingdom Pseudomonadati; phylum Pseudomonadota; class Alphaproteobacteria; order Hyphomicrobiales; family Phyllobacteriaceae; genus Mesorhizobium; species Mesorhizobium sp. M1A.F.Ca.IN.020.04.1.1. The sequence goes on along the minus strand of NZ_RZSN01000345.1, from coordinate 1,258 downwards.
ACGAGCCGGACGACCTGCTGCTCGCCGGCGTTATCACCAAGCTCTTCGCCGACCGCCAGGTCGAGGTGGAGCCGCATGTCGTGCAATATCTGGTGCGGCGCATCGAACGCTCGCTGGCGACTGCCATGCGGGTCGTGGAGCGCCTCGACCGCGCCGCTCTCGAGCGCAAGACGCCGATCACCCGAGCGCTTGCCGCCGAGACCGTCAGCGCCATGGATGAGGGCCAGGGCGAGTTCGATATTTAGAATATCGAGGATGGCTGTTCTCGAGGTTGTGCGCTCTTTACGCCCATAGTCCGGCCAGATGCCGAGCCAGCAGATAGACCCCCGTATGCGCTGCCACGTAGCATGCGGCGACAAAGACGAAGAACACCAGGCTGCCGATCCGCGATGGGGCGACGCTGCCATTCTGCCTCTTGCTCGGCCGGTTGTTCCAAATCCACAGAGTAGCGCACAGGATTGCCCAGGCGACCGCGACCGGAACGGCGAAGCCATAATAGGCCAAATAGGCCGGGCCGATCAGCGACAGCAGCGCCTCGAGAACAGGCATCCAGGTTCCCCTTGCCCCGTTTGCCCGGAGTCTAGAGCAACTCCGGGAAAAGCGCGTAGTGGTTTTCCGTCCGGAGTTGCGGGACGATCGTGGCTGTCCCATTTCGAGCCATTTCCCTGGCATCCATGTTGCAGCGTGGAAGGGGCCGGTTGATCCCGGTCCCGGTCACATTGCAGATCGGGTTGTAGGCTCGCCGGGCTCGAGGTTGTTGGGGACTCGCCCGGCGGGTTTACTCGGTTCCACGCCGACGGCTCCCTTCAGAGATCAAGGCCTGTTGCTCGATGCTGGACACCTTCAGCCCGTCTTGCCATGGCTGGTGAGCAAGCGCAGCACTTGCACGCTCTTCGGCAGCTCGATCAGGAATTCCGCGTCGCGGTCGAGGTGGTGGACCTGGGTCGGCCCGCCGCCGGTGAAGCGCGCCATTGCCTCGATGCTCTCCCAATAGGAGATCGTCACGAACTCGGAATGGGTCGCCGTGTCCTCGCGAAATGTCTGGACGCCGACTGCCTTTTCGATGAGCGGCTTGATGCCGGTCTCGTAATTGTAAGCTTCATAATCGTCGGCTTTTTCCGGCAAGGTCCGGCCGCGCCAGATGCGGGCGATGGTGGGGGTCCTTGGAGTGTCGGCCATGGCAACAGAACTTCTGAAGGCCGACAGGGTTCCCGAAGCGCGGGCTCTAAGATGTTCAGGAAACTGGTCGGAGTGGCGT
>NZ_RZSN01000344.1:0-2222 GCF_003997315.1 Mesorhizobium sp. M1A.F.Ca.IN.020.04.1.1 | reverse complement strand
GGGTGACGCTGGCGCGCAGCTGATCGTTATAGCGCTTGCGCCGCACCTGCGTGCGCAGCCGGGCCGTCAGCTCGTGCTGATCGATCGGCCGCGTCAGATAGTCGTTGATGCCGAGTTCGAGGCCGCGGATGATGCGGCCCTCCTCGCCCTCATCGGCCAAGAGCATGATCGGCAGGAAGCGGGTGCGGTCGAGCGAGCGCAGTTGCGAGCAAAGCCGGAGCGCATCGAAATCGGCGAAGGCCGTCGAGATCAGCACGCATTCATAGGCGGTCTCGGCGGCCTGGAAGAATCCGGCATTCGGATCGGTGGCGACGTCGAGATCGGCGCTGCCGCGAAGCATCTTCTGGATACGCTCGATAGACGACTTGCGCTCGTCCACCAGAAGCACCTTGGGCTTGGTGTCTTCCGTCGCGAAGTTGCGGCTGAGCAGCTCTTCGATGCCGATGTTGCGCGTAGTCGAGGCGCGCAGCCGCAATTCGTCGGTCAGCGACTTCAGCCTGACCAGGCTCTTCACCCGCGTCATCAGTTGCAGATCATTGACCGGCTTGGTGAGGAAATCGTCGGCGCCCGCCTCAAGGCCGCGCACCCGGTCCGATACCTGGTCGAGCGCGGTGATCATGACAACCGGAATATGCGAGGTCGCCGGGTCGCTCTTCAGCCGCTTGCAGACCTCGAAGCCGTCCATGCCCGGCATCATCACGTCGAGCAGCACGACATCGACCTTGCCGTTTTCGCAGGTCTCGATCGCATCCGGGCCGTTGCCGGCCGTCAGCACCTCGAAATATTCGGCCAGCAGCCGAACCTCCAGCAGCCGCACATTGGCGGGGATGTCATCGACGACGAGGATCCGCGCGGTCATCTCAAAGGCTCCGGCTCAGGCATCGCCCAGATAGGATTTGATCGTTTCGATGAAGCGCGGCACCGAGATTGGTTTGGAAATATAGGCCTCACAGCCACCCTGGCGGATGCGCTCCTCGTCGCCCTTCATCGCGAAGGCGGTGACGGCGATGACCGGGATCGAGTGCAATTCGTCGTCTTCCTTCAGCCACTTGGTCACTTCCAGGCCAGAAACCTCGGGCAGTTGGATGTCCATCAGGATCAGGTCCGGCCGGTGCTGGCGCGCGAGATCCAGCGCCTCCAGGCCGTTGCGCGTCCGGACCGTTTCGTAACCGCTGGCTTCGATGAGGTCCCGAAAGAGCTTCATGTTGAGCTCATTGTCCTCGACGATCATGACCTTCTTAGCCATCAATTTCCCGTCCCGACGGTCCCCTGAGCCGAAGACCGCCGTCATGCGTCCTTGCCGGATCGCACCCAACCCGCCTGTACCCTACGTCAATATGATTGACGAAACGCAAACCTGCCGTTGGAAAAGCACACCCATTCCACTTGCGGCTGCAGGGCTGAAGCGGCTGAGACTTGCCGCAAGCGACGCTTGCCATTACTGCGGAAGAAAGACTCAACATGCACATCGGCAAAAGGTAATGATGACGAACGCAGCGTCAATGCGCGAGGAGGCGGAAACCCTTGCCGTCAGGGCGCTTGGCTTCGTCGCCGGCGATCCGAAGCTGTTGCCTCGCTTCCTGGCGATAACCGGCATCGAGGCGCGGTCGATCCGCCACGCTGCCGCGGAGCCGGGCTTCCTTGCCGGCGTGCTGCAGTTCATCCTCGCCCACGAGCCGACGCTTTTGCGCTTTGCCGAGGAAACGGGCACGCCACCGGCTGCCGTCGGCAAGGCTTTGCGGGAGCTGCCGCTCGGCAACGACGATCATGAGCGCTCGACATGAGCGACGATCCCGAAACCGCGCGCCAGATCGAGGAGTTGGCGGCCGACGACCGGCCGCTGCTGGTGCTCGATGTCGATGATGTCGTGCTCGAATTCATCCGGCCCTTCCCGCGCTACCTGAAGTCGCGCGGCTTCGGGCTGACTCTCGCCTCCTTCCGGCTCACCGGCAACATCGCCGAGATGGCGTCCGGCCGGCTGATCGAGCAGGCGGAAGTGACGGCGCTTCTCGACGATTTCTTCGATGCCCAGGCCGATTGGCAAAGCATCACCGACGGCGCCGCGGAGGCGCTGGCGTCGCTCGGACAGCGCGCCGAGATCGTGCTTTTGACCGCGATGCCGCACAAGCACCGCGCCGTGCGCCGGGCGCATCTCGACGTGCTGGGCCTGAACTACCCGCTGCTGACCACGGAAATGGCAAAGGGCCCAGCCATCGCCAAGC
>NZ_RZSN01000343.1:0-2274 GCF_003997315.1 Mesorhizobium sp. M1A.F.Ca.IN.020.04.1.1 | reverse complement strand
GCTATCACCGCTGGATGCAGGTCTCCGCCTTTGCCACGCTCGGCGGTTGTCCGGCGCTCAACGTGCCGGTCGGCTTCGACGGCAAGGGCCGGCCGATGGGAATGCAGTTGATCGGCCAGCCGCGCGGCGACCTGGCGGTCCTCCAGGCCGGCGCCGCCTATGAGGCGACGCTGCCCTGGCCGGCGGGGGCTGCCTGACGGGCTCAACCGGCTGGCGCTTGCGCCCGCGTCAACTCCGTGCATTGATCGCGCTCCGCGCCTGTCGGCGCGATCCTGTTCGAGGGAAAACATGTCGCTGGAACTCTACGCCGCCTATGTCGTCGCCTGCATCGTCATCGTCCTGGTACCCGGGCCGACGGTCACGCTGATCATCGCCAACAGCATCCGCCATGGCTCGCGCGCCGGGCTTGCCAATGTCGCCGGCACCCAGGCGGGGCTCGCCATCATGATCGCCATCGTCGGCATCGGCCTCAACACGCTGATCGCCGGCATGGGTCACTGGTTCGAATGGGTGCGGCTGATCGGTGCGGCTTACCTCATCTGGATGGGTGTGCAGATGCTCCGCGCCAAGGGAGCCCTGAACCCCGATGGATCGGCCAAGAAACCGCGCGGCGGCTTCTTCCTGCAGGGTTTCCTGGTGGCGATTTCCAATCCGAAGACGCTTGTCTTCTTCGGCGCCTTCTTCCCGCAGTTCATCGCGCCACAGGGCAATTACACGCTGCAGATCGTGGTCACGGGCCTGACCGCGATGGTCTTCGCCGCCATGTCGGATTCGACCTACGCGCTTGCCGCCGGCCGCGCCGGGCGCATGCTCTCGGCCAGCCGCGTTAAGCTGATGTCGCGGATCAGCGGCAGCTTCCTGGTCGGCGGCGGGCTCTGGCTGGCGTTCTCCAAGGCGAAATGAGAGCGAATACTCTGGTCGCAGTTATTTTTGACGCCTATTGAATAGTTGTGCTTGGCAGCACACTTCTTCAGGATGAACAAGTCAAACGTTTCCTTCCGGAATCGCTTGCTTATTTGGCAATACGAGTACAGCGACGCCGTGATCGGCGTCGCTTTCTTCTGCGCATTTGCGGCTACGAATCCATCGCCATCGTTGAGCTTCAGGCCAATCCGGTCATCGCCACTCAACGCGTGATGGGCGTGGTCGAATACGTCAGGGTGAAGCCCATCAATCCGTACGGCACGATCGGCCACAATCTATACTACACCTACGATCTGCGCCTTGATGACGACAACACACGGATATCTGTCGACGACGATGTGAGGCGACCCCCATCTTGTCGGCTCCGTCCTTCCCATCGAGCGACAGCACCACAAGCATGGTGTCGACACCTATCGGTTGCTCAACGGGTGACGACGTGTGCTCGCTTGGCCGCTTTGACAGTCAGGTGAGCCGCCCCAGCCGCTCCACCAGCAGCGCGAAGAACGCATCGTGGTCGATATCGCGCATGACCATGGCGTTCTTCTCGCGCTTGGTGACGCCCCACCAGTCGATCACCGTCATGCCCATGGTCAGCTCGGAGCTGGTCTCCACGCTGACATTGCAGCGGCGACCCTTGAACAGCTCCGGCTTGATGAGATAGGCGATCACGCACGGATCGTGCAGCGGCCCGCCGTCGGTGCCGTATTTCTCCTCATCGAAGCGCTCGAAGAACTCCAGCATCTCGGCGGTTGCGGTGCCGACCTTGGTGCCGAGCTGGCGGAAGGCCTGGATGCGCTTGGCCGAGGTCAGTGCCTTGTGGGTGACGTCGAGCGGCATCATCACGATCGGAACGCCCGACTTGAACACCAAATCCGCCGCCTGCGGGTCGACGTAGATGTTGAATTCGGCGGCAGGCGTGACGTTGCCGCCCTCGAAAAAGCCGCCGCCCATCAGCACGATCTCCTTGAGACGCGGCGCGATCCGCGGCTCGCGGATCAGCGCCAGCGCGATGTTGGTGAGCGGCCCGAGTGGGCACAACGTGATCGTGCCCGCTTCCTCGCGCATCAGCGTCTCGACAATGAAATCGACCGCGTATTGCTCCTGCAGCGGCATGGTCGGCTCGGACAGCTGGGGTCCATTGAGGCCGGTCTTGCCATGCACGTCCTCGGCGGTGACCAGCTCGCGCGCCAGCGGGCGGATGGCGCCGGCATAGACCTTGACGTCGGGCCGGCCGCCGAGCTCGCAGATCTTGCGCGCATTCTTCTCCGTGAGCTTCAGCGGCACGTTGCCGGCAACGGCGGTAATGCCGACGACCTCCAGCTCGGCGCTGCCGAGCGCCAGCAATATGGC
>NZ_RZSN01000342.1:0-2283 GCF_003997315.1 Mesorhizobium sp. M1A.F.Ca.IN.020.04.1.1 | reverse complement strand
GGCTATCTCGCCGATGTCCTCACCAGGATCGTCAATGGCCACCCGAACAGCCAGATCGACGACCTGCTGCCCTGGGCCTACATCCCGGCTCCCGAACTCAGGGCCGTGGCCTGAGAACAGCGCTTACCAATGAGCGCCGACAACGATCGGAACAAGTACGCCGAGAAGGTCAATGGCGCCTGGTACAAACGAGGGGACGGTTGGGGCGATACCAAGGACCAGCCGCTGACCCGCTTCAGCCTGTATTCCGACATGACCGTCGAGTCTGACCGCGAAACGGTGCAGCCCCCCAAACAGTATGTCTGTGACGTCACCAAGAGGGACGGCACCTGCAGCAAAGGCCATTGGGTCACCCCGGCCCCGACATACGTTTATACCACGAGCCGCTATGCGAGTTGGCAGGGTTGCGTCGAGGCGAGGCCATACCCGTACAACGACGACGACACGACGCCCACCACATCCAATCCTGCGACGCTTTTTGTGCCGATGTTCGCGCCTGACGAGGCCGGCACGCTTTGGCGCGATTTCGACCGTGATGGTAGCAACGACGTCAGCGCGTGGCCTATTAGTGGCAGCTATTATGACAATAACTGGTGGGCCGATTGGCCCTACGATCCGACCAATCCGACCGCCAAACAGCGGCAGTCGGACATGCGCAAATACTTCTTGGTGAAGCCCTACGGTTCGAAGTCGGCCGCCGCCGGCGACGGTCCGAATGCAGGTTGCACCACCAGTCCGATCACGCCGCTGAAGGACGTCACTGTTTCGGCCCAAAAGCAGGAGCTTGACGATGCCATCGACGAGATGGCGCCAACTGGCAACACCAACGTGCCCGAGGGGCTCGCTTGGGGTTGGCGGACGGTCTCCAGCAACGAGCCGTTCACCGAAGGTCGGCCAAACAACGAAAAAGGCAACGACAAGGTCGTCATCGTGTTGACCGACGGCGCCAATACTTACAGCCCGTTTAGCGACGCCAGCTATGCCAACAATCGTTCCACTTACGCGGCCTATGGCTATACCGGGCTGACCTATCCAGGATCGGGCAGCGTCACGCGCCTGTTCATGAATACGAGCACCGCGGTGCCTAAGACCACCTATACGGACGGCAACTACACCGCCGCGCTTGACGAACAGATGCAGACGCTGTGCGCCAACGCCAAGGCGGCCGGGATCATGGTGATGACGGTCTCGCTCGACCTGGTCGACACCAAGGCGGACGAGAAGAAGGCGATGGCTGCGCTGAAGGCTTGCGCTTCCGACTCCCGCTTCCGCAGGGACCCGGCCGACCCGAGCAAGCCCGCGAAGCTATTCTGGAACTCGACCGGCGCCACGCTTTCGGACGACTTCAAGGCGATCGGCAACGAATTGTCGAACCTGCGCATCGTCAGCTGATCCGAAAGAGAACCGCTTGCCGAAGATGCGCGAATTCTGGCTTCGCTTTTGCCGCGACCGGCGCGGCAACTATGCCCTGATGACGGCGATCGCCATGGTGCCGCTGATGGGCGCCCTCGCACTCGCGGTCGACTTCACCGAACTCAACCGTCAGAAACAGAAGGTGCTCAACGCGCTCGATGCGGCGAACTTTGCCGCCGCGAGGCGGTTGGCGGAGGGCGCCACCGACGACCAGATCAAGGCCTATGCGGTCGACTTCTTCAACGCCAACCTCAACACCATCGACCCCTCGGACGTAGCGCTCAACATCACCCTGCCCACCAGCCAGGCCGGCGGCGGCTTGCTGACAATGAGCGCCACGCTTACCTACCATCCCTATTTCTATCCGGCTTCGGCAATGCTCGTCGGCGTCGACGAAGTCGACGCGAAAAAGCCCGTTGAGCTCGAGATGAAGTCACAGGTGCGCTTGAAGAACACACTGGAAGTGGCGATGGTGCTCGACAATTCGGGCTCGATGTCGACGAAAGGATCCGGCACGGGGCAGAAGCGCATCGACCTGCTCAAACAGGCCGCCAAGCAGTTGGTCGACACGCTTGCGCAGCAGGCGGCGCAGATCAAGCAGATCGACAAGCCGGTCCAGTTCAGCCTGGTGCCCTTCGCGGCTTCGGTCAATGTCGGGCCGGACAACGACAACGCCTCCTGGATGGATGTCTACGGGCTGTCGCCGATCGCCAACGAGAATTTCGACTGGTCGACACTCAACGCCGCCGACAAGAACGCCCAGAAGATCAACGGCATCTGGTACAAGAACGGCACCGGCTGGGGAACCGAGGAAGGCCAGGCACTGACCCGCTTTTCGCTCTATCGCGACATGAAGGTGGTCACCAGCCA
>NZ_RZSN01000341.1:0-2314 GCF_003997315.1 Mesorhizobium sp. M1A.F.Ca.IN.020.04.1.1 | reverse complement strand
CCATTCTGCTGGTGGCGCTCGTCGTCATCTACGCGCTGATCGCCTCGGCTATCGCGGTCACAAGGCTCGCCGAATACGGCTCCTTGGCGCATTTCCTGTTCTTCCTGCTCAGCGGCCTGCTCTGGGTGCTGCCGGCGATGGGCATCATCAAATGGCTGATCATGGAGCCGCCTCAGAAGGGCTGAGCGCGGCCGCGCCAACGCTAACGTGATTCATACGTGATTGCGCATTGGGACTAACTTGCCTGGCTTGACCGCATGGCAGGGAGGGCTTGCGCCATGCCAAAAGCCTCGTTCGCGGGATTGATCCTGATCATCGCCTGCATGGCGGCCTCGATGGCAGCCGCCGAAACCATCAACGTGTCGGACGATCATGGCGGCAGCGTCGCCGCGTACAGCCAGCGCTGGAAGGGGCTCGCCGCGCGCGGCGTCAATGTCCGCATCGTCGGCAAATGCCAGTCGGCCTGCACGGTGCTGCTCGGCTATATTCCCCGCAGCCGCATCTGCGTGATGCCTGCGGCAAGCTTCGGCTTCCATCTGGCGCACCGCACCGACATGACCGCCGTCTTGTGGAATGCCTATGCTGCCGACATCAGAGGCTGGATCAACGCGCATGGCGGGCTTGCGTCCCAGCTCAAATGGATGAACGCGCCGGACACCTACCGCTATTTCCACAGATGCTGACGCCCCTTCGGGCTAAATGGTGACGACCATCTTGCCGGCGTTGGCAAGCGGCGTGGTCACACCCGACAGCATCGTGCGGATGTGGGCGACGCTCTGGTAGCGGCCGTTGACGGAAATGCGCGGCAGCGCATGCAGGAAGCCGGCATGCTTGGCTCTCAGGACGCCATGCCGGGTCGTCACCGCCGAGACATAGCCGGCATCACGAGCGAAGCCGACCTCGCGGCAGCCAACCGCGCTGGGATAACCGTAGGGGTAAGCGAAATGGCGCGGCTCTGCCCCCAGCCGTTCCATGAGGATACGGCGGACGTCGCCGATCTCGTGACGCGCTTCCGCTTCGGATAACCGCTTGAGGTTGCGGTGGTTGACGGTGTGCGCGCCGATCGTCACCAGCGGATGGGCGGCAACCTTGCGAATCTCATCCCAGCTCATCAGGGTGCCGGGGCGGCCGGTGCCGAGCTCGATGCCGTTGGAGCGCGCCAGTTCACGCAGCGCGACGCCCTGCTCTTCCTCCGGGACCTCCAGGGTCAACCACGCGTTCAGCCTTGCAATCGCCTGGATCTTTCGGCCGGGTGTCGAGCAATCGACGACCGTCGATCCTCTCGCAGTCTTCAGCGTCAGGTGCGAGCCGGTGTCGACGATATCCTCGATGACTTCCCACCACAGGTCGACGGCACCGTCGATCAGGCCGGGCGCGACATAGATGGTGATCGGCGCACCGTGCTTCTCCAATACCGGCAGCGCCTCCGTCATGTTATCGCGATAGGCATCGTCGGCGGTGATGGTGGCGAACTGGCCGTGTTTGTCGCCCGCCCCGATGCGTTCGATCGCTTCATCAAGGGCAACAAAGGCATAGCCCCTTTCCTTCATGTCGGCGATCACCTTGTCGAGGAAGGCAGGGGCGATGTTCAGATGTCGATTGACGCTGTTCGGCTTCTCGGGCGCCGCGGTCACGCGATGCAACATCAAGATGGCACCGATGCCGCCGACAAACGGCCTCGCCAGCGGAGCGAGACCGGTGTAGCGGGCAACGTTCAACGCCAGCTTCCGGATTGCCTCGGCCCCGTCGATCATTCCTTCACCTTTTGCGCCTAGGCTCATCCAAGGACCTACGCGAACCCCAGGTTGCAACCAATACGTCTTAAGGATTGAGGGATGGTTGACGCCGCCGCGTCATTTGACGGCAATCGCGTCGCTGCCAACGAAGCGCCGGCGCGTGCGCCTGCCTCGAGCCGAGGCAGACTGACGGCGGCGGTGACCGATGGCACGGGTCTTGCGGGCTATGCAGAATTCTGCGCTTGGGCGCTGTTTGCTCCGGCGCAGAGCGCGTCCTGGGTGAGCAACTGGGCGGCCAAGACCAAAGCCGATATGGCGGTCGCCACGCTAAGCATCGAGGGTCGACCGGCTCTTTCGCTGGCGCTGGAAGTGGTCCGAAACGGCCCGTTCCGCGTCGCTCGTCTCGCCGGCGGACGTCATGCCAACGGCAATTTCCCCGCAACCGACCCGCGGCTTTTGCCTGCTGTAAACGGTCCTGCGATCCGCTCCCTGCTCTCGTCGATCGCCACGGCACGGCCCGACATCGACCTCGTTTCGCTGGAGCGGCTGCTGCCCGATCTCGACGGCACCGCCAACCC
>NZ_RZSN01000033.1:0-40077 GCF_003997315.1 Mesorhizobium sp. M1A.F.Ca.IN.020.04.1.1 | reverse complement strand
CTGCCAGATCGGCGGCAATCTCTCTTCCAATGCCGGGGGCACCGGCGTGCTTGCCTATGGCAATGCGCGCGAGCTTTGCCTCGGCGTCGAAGTGGTGCTGCCGACCGGCGAAGTGTTCGACGATCTGCGCAAGCTGAAGAAGGACAACACCGGCTACGATCTGAAAAACCTCTTCGTCGGCGCCGAGGGCACCCTCGGCGTCATCACCGCCGCGGTGCTGAAGCTCTTTCCGAAGCCGAAGGGCAGGGAGGTTGCCTTCGCCGGCCTGTCGTCGCCTCAGGCAGCGCTCTCGCTGTTCAGCTTGGCGATGGATCGCGCCGGTGCTTCGCTCACGGCTTTCGAGCTGATCGCCAAACGGCCTTACGACTTCACGCTTAAGCATGGGCAAGGGATCACCCGACCCCTGGCGGATGACTGGCCGTGGTATGCCCTGATGCAGGTCTCTTCAGGTCGCTCGGAAGAAGATGGCAAGGCGCTGATCGAGGAGATTCTTTCGGCCGGCCTCGAGCAGGGCATCGTCGGCGATGCGGTGGTGTCGGCAAGTCTTGCCCAGGGCGACGCCTTCTGGAATTTCCGCGAGACGCTGCCCGAATGCCAGAAGCCGGAGGGCGCCTCGATCAAGCACGACATCTCGGTGCCGATCGCCTCGATCCCGGAGTTCATCGAAAAGGCGGCAGGCGTGGTCCAGACTGTCTGTCCCGGCGCCCGCGTCGTCTGCTTCGGCCACATGGGCGACGGCAATCTTCACTACAACATCTCTCGCCCTCTGGATTGGCAGGACGACCCGTTCCTTGAGCTCTACCACCCGATGAACAAGGCCGTGCACGATGTCGTGCGTTCCTTCCACGGCTCGATCTCGGCCGAGCACGGCATCGGCCAATTGAAGCGCGACGAGCTGATCGCCACGGCCCCGCCAATGGCGATCGATCTGATGCGCCGGGTCAAGGCGGCCTTCGACCCGGCCGGCATCATGAATCCCGGTAAGGTTATCTAATTCTTCCAACATCTTGTGGCTGGTCGCATTCCGATAACCATCGGCTCCGATCAGCAAAATTTAACTGACTTTCTTAAGCGTGGCGGTAAGAAGCGAGCGCTAATGTTTCCCGCATAACGAGGCCGGAAAAACCGGCCCGGAGAGAACCGGAAAACGGCCCTCAGGAGAAACAGGAAGGCATTCGATGAACACTGGACTGAAGCCAGTCTGGGCGGGGCGCAACATGCGTCTCGACCCGTTTCGCCTGCCGCAGATGGTAAGCTATGCCACGCGCGACGACTATGGCGATGTAACCTTCACCATCGACCAGCGCGGCGCCGTCATTCGCCGCACGTTGGAGATGAGCGGCGTGCCGGCGATCATCGCGCTGCCCGCCAATGCCTTCCGTGGTGTCGCCGCCCGCGCCATGGAGGATCCGGACGGCAATGTCACCGTGACTTTGGAACTTCTGCACAATGATCCGATGCTGTCGGTGCCGCTTTTGGTCGCCGACGATCTCGACGACGTCGCCGCCGACTGGCGCGCCTGGGCCGACGCCTATCGCCTGCCGATGCTTCTGATCGAGGCCGACGGCGTCGCCCGCACGCTGGAGGAATCGCTGGGCGCCGCAATCAAAGCGCTGCCGCCGCAGGAACGCCGCCAGGGCCGTGTCTCCAACATGCGCCGCCCGCGCTTCCTCGCCCGCCGCAGGACCGGCAATCTCGGCCTGCGTCTCGTCGTCGGCGGTGAGGAGATTATCGCGCGCGAATAGCTGCGACCCTTCCCTTCTCCCCCCTGTGGGAGAAGGTGTCGCCGAAGGCGACGGATGAGGGGTTCTCCAGGAAACGCCGAGCTCTCACTCCGCTGAAACACCCTCAACCGTCTCGGCACTGCGCGCCGATCCACCCTCCCACGACAAGGGGAGAAGGAGAGGCGCTACACCAGCGGCTTCAGCACCACCCAAAACGCCCCGCCGATCAGCCCCAGAAAAATCAGCCAGCCGACCTGGTTGTTCGACTTGAACAGCTTCAGGCACTGATCGGGATCGTTGATGTCGAGCCGGATGATCTGGCGCGCCATATGCGCGCCGGCGGCAATCAGCCCGGCCAGCGCCGGCATCGGCACTTGAGCCGAGGCAAAGGCGATGGCGAAGCAGGCAAGCGTGCCGCCATAGAGCCCGGTGAGCCAGGTCTTGGTGTTGTCGCCGAACAGGCGTGCCGTCGAGCGCACGCCGACGATGGCGTCGTCTTCCTTGTCCTGATGCGCGTAGATCGTGTCGTAGCCGATCACCCACAGGATCGAGCCGATATAGAGCATGATGGCGGGGCCATCGAGATCGCCGAACTCGACCGCCCAGCCCATCAGCGCGCCCCAGGAGAAGGCGAGCCCGAGAACGAATTGCGGCCAATTGGTGATGCGCTTCATGAACGGGTAGATCGCGACAATGGCCAGCGAGGCTATGCCGAGCGGAATGGCGAAGCTGTTGAACTGCAAAAGCACTGCGAGCCCGACCAGCGCCTGGATGATCAGAAACGCCCAGGCCTGGCGGCGCTTCACCTTGCCGGCCGGCAGCGGCCGCGAGCGGGTGCGCTCGACCTGGTTGTCGATGTCTTCGTCGACGATGTCGTTGTAGGTGCAGCCGGCGCCACGCATGGCGACGGCGCCGATGAAAAACAGGAACAGGTACCAGGGCGCGGGCAACAGCGTCAGCAGCGGATCCGTCGGCCGCGGATAGGCGCTGGCCGCAATAGCCGCCGACCACCAGCAGGGCCACAAGAGCAGCTGCCAGCCGATCGGCCGGTCCCAGCGCGCAAGCTGCGCATAGGGCCACAGCCAGCGCGGCAGCACCCGGTAAACCCAATGGCCGCTCGGCGCGTCCGCGACGCGGCCCTGGGCTGCTTTCGACTGGATGGTTTCCATCGTGCTGGAGTGGCAGCAGCGATGGGCGCCGTCAAGCAGCCGCGTTGTCGCTCAGGCAGTGAAAACATCGTGACTGGCGAACCATGCTTTCGCTGTCTCGATGAAGGCGAGTGCCGCCTTCGATAGGCGCAGGCGCGCGTCGTGGGCGAGAACAATGCGCTGCATGGGAAGCACATCAAGCCCGTTGAGAAGTTGCGCGAGGACTGGTTCCCTGTCGTTTTCCGGAGCTGAGTCGACTTTGGATTGGGCCGGGCGGGATCGGTTTCCCATCGGCAAATTGCCTCATTGCGTCTTGATGTGGGCAATCTTCCCGTGTGCAATCGCCCCCCGAAACGCCAAGATGCCTTGACCCGTCGCCCTTGGACCAATAGCGGGTTCGGGGAGACGATCAGCAAGAGGTGGCCATGAACGTTCTTCTTCTCGGCTCCGGCGGCCGCGAACATGCGCTTGCCTGGAAGATCGCCGCGTCGCCGCTGCTGACGAAGCTCCATGCTTCGCCCGGCAATCCCGGCATCGGCCGTTTCGCCGAACTGGTCAAGCTGGACATCGCCGACCACTCCACTGTGGCCGCCTTCTGCCAGGAGAAGAAGATCGACCTCGTCGTGGTCGGTCCGGAAGGGCCGCTGGTGGCCGGCATTGCCGATGATTTGCGCGCCTGGGGCATCCGCGTCTTCGGCCCCTCCAAGGCGGCGGCGCGGCTCGAAGGCTCGAAGGGCTTTACCAAGGATCTTTGCGCCAAGTTCAACATTCCGACCGCAGCCTACGGCCGCTTCGGCGATCTCGCCGCGGCCAAGGCCTATGTCGAAAAGATGGGCGCGCCGATCGTCATCAAGGCTGACGGCCTTGCCGCCGGCAAGGGCGTCACCATCGCCATGAAGCTGGAGGAGGCGCTTGCCGCGCTCGAGGCCTGTTTCGACGGCGCTTTTGGCTCCGCCGGCGCCGAGGTGGTCGTCGAGGAATATCTGACCGGCGAGGAGGCAAGCTTCTTCTGCCTCTGCGACGGCGCCACCGCGCTGCCCTTCGGCACCGCGCAGGACCATAAACGCGTCGGCGACGGCGATACCGGTCCGAACACCGGCGGCATGGGCGCCTATTCGCCGGCGCCGGTGATGACGCCCGAGATGACCGAGCGCACCATGCGCGAGATCATCGAGCCGACGATGCGCGGCATGGCCAATCTCGGCGCGCCTTTCGCCGGCATCCTCTTCGCCGGTTTGATGATCACCGACCAAGGCCCCAAGCTGATCGAGTACAACACCCGCTTCGGCGATCCCGAATGCCAGGTGCTGATGATGCGGCTGAAGGACGACCTGCTCGTCCTGCTCAACGCTGCCGTCGACGGCCAGCTCGCGCACATGTCGGTCCGCTGGAGCGACGACGCGGCCCTGACCGTGGTGATGGCGGCGAGGGGCTATCCCGGCACGCCGGAAAAGGGCTCGGTCATCCGCGGTCTCGACGAGGCCGCCAGCGACGGCGCCGAAATCTTCCACGCGGGCACCGCCATCAATGGCGGCGCGCTCGTCGCCAATGGCGGCCGCGTGCTCAACGTCACCGCAACCGGCGCAACCGTCGGGGAGGCACAAAAAAAGGCCTACGGGGCGATCGATCATATCGACTGGCCGCAGGGTTTCTTCCGCCGCGACATCGGCTGGCGCGCCGTCGAGCGCGAGCAGACCGGCAAATAGGACATTTCACCGTTTCACGGAAACGGCGAAATGTCGTGTCTATTTGTTTTGACGCAATTTCGGACGGAGAACCGCTTCTCATTTTTCCTGAAATTGCTCTAATCAGGCAGCCTTGCTCTTGCCTGGTCGCGCCCAGGCCGGCAACCAGTCCCCATGCGCTGCAAGCAGGTCGTCGACCAGCGACCAGATCTGATCGAGATCGAGCTCGGCCGCCGTGTGCGGGTCCATCATCGCCGCGTGGTAGATGTGCTCGCGGCTCTCGCTCATCAGCGCCCGCACCGTCAGTTCCTGAACATTGATGTTGGTGCGGATCAGCGCCGTCAGCTGCGGCGGCAGCTCGCCGATATAGGTCGGCTGGATGCCGGAAGCATCGACCAGGCACGGCACTTCCGCCGCGCAATCGAAAGGCAGCGAGGTGATGCAGCCATTGTTGCGGACATTGCCGTAGATCACGGACGGCTCGCCGGTCCAAACCGAGTTCATGATCGAGGAGGCATATTCCTTTGACTGCTCGACCTCGATCCGGTCGGCCGAGCGGTAGGCCTCCGCCTGGCCCTTCCAGCGCTCGATCTGCTCGATGCACCGCTTCGGATATTCGTCAAGCGGGATGCCGTATTTCTCGATCAGGTCGGGGCGACCATCCTTGATGAAATAGGGCGTGTATTCGGCGAAATGCTCCGAGCTTTCGGTGACGAAATAGCCGAGCCGGGTCAGCATCTCGTAGCGCACCTTGTTGGGGCAGCGCGGGTTCCAGCCGGGCTTCGGCGCGCGGCCTTCGCGATAGGCGCGGACAAGGTCGGGATAGAGGTCGCGGTAGGAGCCGTCCGGCTGGCGATGCTCGAACTTGAGGTAAAACGCCATGTGGTTGATGCCAGCTGCGCGGTAGCGGATCTCCTCATAGGGAAGGTCGAGGTCGTGCGCCAGCTCCATCGCCGTGCCCTGCACCGAATGGCAGAGCCCAACCTGTTTGATCTGGGGGAATTTCGCGGCGATCGCCCAGGTGTTGATCGCCATTGGGTTGACGTATTGCAGCATGATCGCGTCGGGGCAGACGGCGAGCATGTCCTCGCAGATCCTCCACAGATGCGGCACCGTCCTCAGGCCCCGCATGATGCCGCCGACGCCCAGCGTGTCGGCGATCGTCTGGCGCAGGCCATATCTCTTGGGCACCTCGAAGTCGGTGACGGTGCAGGGCTCGTAACCGCCGATCTGGAAGGCGACGACGACGAAATCGGCACCGGACAGCGCCTTGCGTTGGTCGGAATAGGTCTCGGCCTTCGCCTTCACGCCGAGGGTCGCGATCAGCTTGTTGACGACGATGGCGCTCTCTTCCAGCCGCTGCGGGTTGATGTCCATCAAAGCGATCGTCGCGCCCGACAGCGCCGGGCGCTGCAGCACGTCGCCGACAATGTTCTTCATGAACACCGTCGAGCCGGCGCCGATGAAGGTGATCCTGGGATTTCTTGCCACTGTGAGCCTCCGGAATATGGTCACGCCACGTCGAAAGCGGCCCGGACGAGCCGTTCGGTGTAGGCGGTCTTGGGACTGGTGAGGACCTCGTCTACGGGCCCCTGTTCGACGATCTTGCCGTGCTGCATGACGATCACGCGGTGGCAGAGCGCCCGCACCACCTTGAGGTCGTGCGAGATGAAGAGATAGCTCAAGCCGCGCTCGTCCTGCAGCTTGCGCAGCAGGTCGATGATCTGCGCCTGGACGGAAAGATCGAGCGCCGATGTCGGCTCGTCGAGCAGGATGAATTCCGGCTCCAGTGCGATGGCCCGCGCGATCGCGATGCGCTGCCGCTGGCCGCCCGAAAATTCGTGCGGAAACCGCGACAGGATATCGCCGGGCATGCCGGCGCTGACCAGCGCCTCACGCACCCGCTCGATCCGCTCGCGCCGTGTGGCCCCGATCCTGTTCACGACCAGGCCTTCCTCGATGATCTGGCCGATCGTCATGCGCGGGTTGAGCGAGGAGAACGGATCCTGGAAGACGATCTGCATGCGCGAGCGCAGCGGCCGCATCTCGGCGCGCGTGAGATCCTGGATCGGCTGGCCGTCGAAACGGATCTCGCCGCGCCTGGCGTCGAGCAGCCGAAGCAGCGCCTGGCCGAAAGTGGTCTTGCCGGAACCGGATTCGCCGACCAGGCCCAGCGTCTCGTGACGGCAAAGTTTGAGGTCGAGATCGTCGACCGCGACCAGCTCGCGCCAGTCCGGCTTCAGGAACGTACCGTGCCGCAGCGTGAAGCAGACGCGCACGCCGTTCGCCTCGAGGATCGTGCTGGACTTATCGGGCAGCGGCTTCGGCCGGCCGTGTGGTTCGGATGCGAGCAGCCGCTTTGTGTAGGGATGCTGCGGATCGGCGAAGAGCCGCTCGGTGACGTTATGCTCGCGCATCTCGCCATGCTGCATGACATAGACATAGTCGGAGAACTTGCGCACGACGGTAAGATCGTGCGTGATCAGAACCACCGCCATCCGCATTTCTTTCTGCAGATTGCGGATCAGGTTGAGGATCTGCGCCTGGACGGTGACGTCGAGCGCGGTGGTCGGCTCGTCGGCGATCAGCACATCGGGCTCGTTGGCCAAAGCCATGGCGATCATGACGCGCTGCCGCTGGCCGCCGGAGAGCTGGTGCGGATACTGCTTGAGGCGTGCTTCGGGTTCGGGAATCTGGACATGCCGCAAAAGCTCGAGCGCTCGCGCCCAGCCCTCTTTGCGGCTCACCTTGCGGTGCACCCTGATCGCTTCGACGATCTGGCTGCCGACCGAATAGATCGGGTTGAGCGAGCTCATCGGCTCCTGGAAGATCATCGAGATGCGGTTGCCGCGCAGCTTGCGCCGGGCGCTCTCGGCGAATTTCAGAATGTTCTGTCCGAGATAGTCGACGCTTGACCTCGGCGATACGGTCGCCCGCCGCGACAAGAGCCCCATGACGGTGCGCGCCGTCACCGATTTGCCGGAGCCGGATTCGCCGACGATCGCGATCGTCTCGCCGCGATAGAGCTGGAACGAGACGTCCTTAACCGCCTCGACGATGCCGTGCTCGACCTTGAAGGCGACTTCGATGTTGCGGGCGTCGATGACCGGCTGGTCGTGGCGTCCGTCATGGTCGAGCCGGACGGCGGGTGCGAAGGATTCGGCAAGCGCGATCGTCGTCATTCCTGCCACCTCAATAGGGATCGACGGCATCGCGCAGGCCGTCGCCCAGCGCGTTGAAGGCAAAAACGGTGACCAGCACGAAGCCGACCGGCGACAGGATCCAGGGATAGGTGCCGATGACCGAATAGGTCGCGGTGTCCTGCAGCATCAGTCCCCAGGAGATCAGCGGTGGCTTCACCGCGAAGCCGAGGAAGCCGAGGAAGGATTCCAGAAGCACCACCGTCGGGATCGCCAGCGTCACGGCGACGATCACGTGGCTCATCACATTGGGAAAGATGTGCTGGATGATGATGCGCCGATCGGTGGCGCCCACCGCTATGGCGGCGCGCACATAGTCGATGCGCGCCAGCGCCAGCGTCTTGCCGCGTACCTCGCGCGACATCTGCGCCCAGCCAAGCGCCGACATGACGATGATGACGAAGGCGAGAAAGACATTGGTCGGCGCGGTGACCGGGATCAGCGTCGTCAGCGCCAGGTAAAGCGGCAGTTGCGGGAAGGCGAGCACCAGTTCGACGAAGCGCTGCATCCAGACATCGAACCGGCCGCCGAAATAGCCGGACACCATGCCGACACTGGTTCCGATCAGGGTGATGATGAAGACCACTGTCAGCGCGATCATCAGTGAGACGCGCGAACCAAGGATGGCGCGCGACAGCACATCACGGCCGAACTTGTCGGTGCCGAGGAAATGCACCGGCTGGCCGTCCATCGAGCCGAAGAAATGCCGGTTCGCCGGGATGAGGCCGAAGAGTTTGTAGGGCGCGCCCTCGACGAAGAAGCCGAGCAGTCGTGGATGATCGTAATCGGGGCCGACGATCGGCTGGAAGGTCACGGGGTCGAGGTCGGTCGATTCGGCCAGCGCGTAAATTCTTGGCCGCGCGACGAAGTTGCCGTCCTTGTCGTGAAAGCTGGCCATCTGCGGCGGCGCGAAGGCGATATCGGTCGCTTTCGGGTCGAGAGGCGCGAGGAATTCCGCGAAAAGGGTCATGAGAAGCAGCAGCACGACCAGGCATAGCCCGGCCATGCCGGTCCAGGAGCGCTTCAGCCGGCGCCAGACAAGCGCGATGTAGCTCTCGTTGCCATGCGCGGCCGGAATCGCGGCTCCTTCGGTGGGTGGCGGGGGTGAGGGATCGCGGGCCAGCATCTAGTGTTCCCCGAACTGGCGCACGCGGGGGTCGAGCAGGACCAGCAGCATGTCGGCGATGATGTTGCCGACGATCAGCGTCGCCGACAGAACCATCATGAAGGTTGCGGTCACATAGACATCGCCCACCGCCATCGAGCCCACGATCGCCGGCCCGACGGTCGGCAGCGCGAAAATGATCGCCGTCTCGATCTCGCCGGTCAGCATGTAGGGCAGCACCACGCCTTGATACATGACCAATGGATGCAGCGCATTGGGCACGGCATGGCGCATCACCACGGCGCCGCCAGTCAGGCCCTTGGCTTTGGCCGTCTCGACATATTGCGCGTTGAGCGTGTCGAGCAGGTTGCCGCGCATGACGCGCATATTGTAGGCAAGGCCGCCAAAGGTCGCGATCGCCACCACCGGCCAGACATGCTTGACCAGGTCGAGGAATTTCGCCCACGACCATGGCGCGCCGCCATATTGCGGCGAGAAGAAGCTGCCGATCTCCGACACGTTGAACTGGAAGACCAGCAGGTAGACGATGATCAGCGCCATCAGGAAGCGCGGCACCGTCATGCCGAGGAAGGAGATGGCCGAGAGCGTCGAGTCGATCCAGGAATACTGGCGGGTCGCCGCCCAAATGCCGAAGCTTATGCCCAGCACCGAGGCGAGCAGGTGGCAGACCAGCGCCAGGAGCAGCGTGCGCGGCAGGCGCTCGCCGACCACGTCCGCCACCGGCCTGTTGTAGTAGAGGCTGTAGCCGAAATCGCCGCGCGTGACGATGCCGCCGATCCAGTTGAGATACTGAACGGGCAGCGGCTTATCGAGGCCGTGTTCTTTCCGGTAGGCCTGGGCCTGTGCATCCGCCTCGGCATAGGAGGCGCCGCCCTGGTTGATGAGCTGCGATTTGATGTAGTCGGCATAGTCGCCCGGCGGCGCCTGGATGATGGCGAAGGTGACCAGGCTCAAGATGGCGAGCACGGGAAGCGCCGACGCTATGCGCATGAGCAGGAATCGCAACATGGATGGTCGGCTTCCTTTGCTGGCCGGTCGCGCCTTGGGCGCACCGGAGATTTGACTTTGTCCGGCCGCGCCAGCTGGCGCGACCGGAGTTCTCTTCGTCAGGGAGGTTAACTAGTTCATCGGCCCCTTGTCTCCGGGCTTGCCGGGAAGCTCGTCGGGGAAGAGCTCATATTTCGCCTGTTTGTCAGCTGCGACGAAGACGCGTTCGCGGATGATCGAATCCTCGGCCCAGTTGAACATGAAGATCGGCGTTCCCTGCGGGATGTTGGAGAAGCGCTTGTTGACGATCAGCGCGCCGGGATATTCCGTCAGCCCGACATTGTAGACGTGCTCGGTCGAGATCTTCTGGAACTTCTTCATCAGGTCGGCGCGCTGGTCGTTGTCCTGCGTCGTGACGAACTTGTTCACGATGTCGACGAGGTCCTTCTCGAACGGCATCAGATCGACTTCGCCGCTTTCAGGCGCGCGATGGTTCCAACTGGTCTTGGGACCGACCGGAGCGAGTTGCTCCGTGTTCTGCACAACGGAGGTGAGCTCCTGGTCATTGCGCCGGATCAGCCAGTCGAAGCGGCCGGAATACTGGATCGCGTCGCGCTGCGTGCCGTTGACCCCGTTGAGCACGACCCTCAGCCCAAGCTTCTCCATCTGCGCCACGACGCCCTCGGCAAGGCTCTTGTCGGTGGTGTAGTCATTGTTGACCAGCATCACGATCTCGACATTCTTGCCGCCGGCGGTGCCCGCCGGGAAGTTCACGAAGCCGTCGCCGTCGGTATCCTTGAGACCGGCCTTGGCGAGCTCGGCCTTGGCCCGTTGGAGATCGAACGGGTAATAAACCGTCGACTTGCGGTCATAGAAGCTGGTGCCGGAGGAGAAGCCGCCGGGATAGATGGCGGTGAACGGTCCCTTGACCAGCGAGTCGCCGAGCGCCTTGCGGTCGATCGCCATGGTCACGGCCTTGCGGAAATCCTCGTTGCGGTTCAATTCGCGGATCGCTTGGCCGCGCTCGTCCGGGTTGCCCCAGCCATTGGCGGAAAAATTCATACGCAGATTGTAGCCGATGAGCCGCGGACCGAAGGCAAGCCGTGCCGGCGCGTTCTTGTCAGCCGCGCGCTTCAGCGAGGCGACGAAGTTCTCGGGCTGCTCGAGATTGGAGAAGTCGCCCGAGCCTGCGACGGCCTGGACGTCGCGATCTGCCCAGGTCGAGAGCTTGTATTGCAGCTCGTTGAGATAAGGCAGTTGGTTTCCCTTTTCGTCGACCTTCCAATAGTAAGGGTTGCGCCGCATGACGATGATGTCGTCCGGGCGGTATTCGACCGGCACCCAGGCGCCCATCACCGGCATGTTCATGTATTCCGGCGGGAAGGCGTTCTTGAACTGGTCGTAGGTGTTCTTCGAATATTTCGGATGCTGCGGCTTCAAAATGTGCGCCGGGCCGGGGCAGAAGGTGCCGTAGGCCATCGCGTAGAGATATTGCCTCGGAAACGCTTCCTTGAACGTCCATTCGACAGTGTAGTCGTCGATCTTCTTGAGCGTCGTGCCGACGCCGAAGGTTTCGGGCGTCGCCCCGTTGAGCGGCGACACGTTGGGGTCGACCACCTCGTCATCCCAGTAGAACATGACGTCGTCGGCGTTGAAGGGCACGCCGTCCGACCATTTGGCGCCTTCGACGAGATGCATGGTCAGCTTGTGGCCGTCTTTCGACCATTCCCAGCTCCTGGCGAGGTTCGGCAGCGGCTCGGTGTCCTTCGCGTCGACCTGGAACAGCGGCGCGGTGCGTGTCAGGCATTCGGAAAGCGCGATGTCGATGCCGCCCCAGCCTTGCGTCTGGCCGGCAGCGTAGTTCCAGCCTTCCGGCCTGCCGCCGATGACATGGCGCATCGTGTCACCATAGACGCCGATGCCGTCCGGCATGTTGGCGGTCTTGAAGACCAGCGGTTCCTTGGGCAGCCTGTCCTTGAGCGGCGGCAGCTTGCCGGTCTTGACGTATTTCTGCGTCACCCAGTCCGGCTCGTGGTAATCGGGCAGAGCCTTGAACTCCAGGATGGAGTCGCGCGCCACATAATGGATCTTGCCCTCGGCCGGGAATGTCGCCGGCTCCGGCGGGATCGTCGGTTCCGAAGCGAAAGCGGTGAGCGCCGGAATAGAAACGCCGAGCGCCAGTCCGGCGGCAATGCCAATTCTGTGTAAGTTCCTCATTGTCTCCTCCCAAATGTTTTGAACGTCTGCTGCTTGCCCGCCGCTTGATCTTTATTTTGGGGACCGTTTCGGCTGACCTGCCTCCTGCAGGTCCGCCTGCCCGAAATCTCAGCCGGCCTGTTTCAGTGCCGCCTTTTCGGCGCGCAGTTCATCGATCGAGCGGACGTTGCGCCGCGCCGCGCCCGCCCATTCGCGGGTCTTGACCTTCGACTTCGCAAGCCGCTCCTTTGCCGCCGGCACGGCGTCGGCATATTGCGGCAGCCAGGCGGCCTGGGCGACGACCATCTCGTCCACCATCTGCCAGACCTCCTCCGGCGTCGACACCGCGCCGACCAGCGGATCGTGCAGCATGGCGAGCTTCAAGAGATCGATGTCGCCGGCGATCGCGGCATGCACCGACATGCGCTGGACGTTGATCGAGGACATGCAGGTGGCGGCGCATGCCTCGGGCAGTGTGATGCCGGCGGCCATGTTGATGCCGAAGCGATCGACGAAGCCGGGCGACTCGATGATGGCGTCCTGCGGCAGGTTGGTGATCACTCCGTTGTTCTTGACGTTGAAATGGCCACGGTAGACGCGGTTTGTTTCCAGCGCCTCGAGAATGTGGCTGGCATGCTCGTTGGAGCGCCTCGCCGGGTCGATCGGCTTCGACGCCGCTTCGAGGAACTGCGGATACTCGGTTTCGAACCATTTGCGGGTCTCGGTCGAGTAGCGCAGATAGCCGCCGGTCTCGCCATGGATCCAGTCCGACATGTCGATCCAGCGTGTGATCTCGTCGGGGCGCTTGCGGTACCAGGGCAGGTATTCGGACAGATGCCCGTTGCTTTCGGTCGAATACACGCCGAAGCGCTTCAGCACGTCGATGCGCAGCTTCTCCTGCTTCGAATAGACCGGATGCGCTTCGAAGGCGGCGACCAGCTCGTCCTTGCCGATCGCGCGGCCGTTCAGCCTGAGCTCGATGAACCAGGTCTGGTGGTTGATGCCGGAGCAGACATAGTCGAGCTCCCTGGGCGACTTCGCGCCGAGCACCTCGGCGATCTGTTCGGCGCCGTGCTGCACGCCGTGGCAGAGCCCGACCGTGTCGATCTTGCCGTATTCGATCGCGGCCCAGGTGTTCATCGCCATCGGGTTGGCGTAGTTCAGGAACTTGGCGTCGGTCTCGGCGACCTCGCGGATGTCCTTGCAGAAGTCGAGGATCACCGGGATGTTGCGCTGGCCGTAGAGGATGCCGCCGGCGCAGATCGTGTCGCCGACGCATTGGTCGATGCCGTATTTCAGCGGGATGCGGATGTCGTCGGCATAGGCTTCGAGACCGCCGACGCGCACGCAGCTGATGATGTAGCGCGCGCCTTCCAGCGCCTTGCGGCGGTCGGTCGTCGCCGTCACTTTGGTCGGCAGCCCGTTTGCTTCCACGATCCGATCGAGGATCGCCTGGATCATCCCGAGATTGTGCTCGCTGATGTCGGTCAGCGCGAATTCGATGTCCTTGAATTCGGGCACGCAGAGAATGTCGGTGAACAGCTTCTTGGTGAAGCCGACGCTGCCGGCGCCAATAATAGCGATTTTGAAGCTCATCACCTTCACCTCGATCCAATCGAATGTTAGGCAAGGAGCAGCAAGGGAGGATATGGCCGCGCGCCGGCAGGCGCGCTCGCCATGTGGAGCCGGAAATCCAGCTCTTTCTCCTCCCGCCCGCTCCTCGACCGCGGGTCTTTCCCGTTCTTGAGTGAGCCGGATTATGCGCTTATTCGCCGGCGCGGCCAGAGAAGGATTATGCTTTCGAGGGTAATTTTGTGCTGCAGGATCTGATCGCCAATGGAAAGCTAATGCGCACGATCTCGCTGCCGCGCGGGCGCCAGCGCCTGCACGCCATGCCGACCAGCACCGGCTACGAGGTGCGCGAGGACGAGACTTACGACTGGGACGGGCGAAAGCGCGGCCAGATCCCGTTTACCGTGCTCCAGCATACGATCAGCGGCACCGGACAATTGCGCTATGAAAGCCGCAATTACCGCCTGCAGGCGAACGATACGCTGTTGGTGCTGGTGCCGCACAACCATCGCTACTGGCTGGCCAAGGGCGACCGCTGGGAATATTTCTGGATATCGATGAACGGCGAGGAGGCGCTCCGCGTCCACAAGTCGATCCTCAGCGTCTCAGGTCCCGTGTTCCGGCTGCAGCCGGCGACCATCGATCACCTTGCCGATTGCAGCCTGCGCCTGATCAAGGGCGCCGCCTCGCCGGGCGCGGCCTCGGCGATCGCCTATGAGGCGGCGATGGCGCTTTACGACGATGTCTTCGGCTCGCACGCCTTCGCCGAGAAGCAGAGCGCCATGCAGCCGGTCATCGATCACATCAACGCCAATCTCGACAAGCCGCTGCCGGTGGCGGAGCTGGTCGAAATCAGCGGCCTCAGCCGCGCCCATTTCTCGCGCTGCTTCGCCGAGAGCGAAGGATTGCCGCCGGCCGAATTCGTCCTGCAGCAGCGGCTGCAGCGCGCCGCCAAGTTGCTGACCAAGGCCGATTTCCTGCCGGTAAAGGAAGTCGCTGTTCTGTGCGGTTTCGACGACCCGAACTACTTTTCCAAGGTGTTTCGCCGCTGCTACGGCATCACGCCCACACAGTTCCGCACCACCGGCATGTATGCCAGCCTGGGCAATCATCGTTGACGCTGCCGTTGACTACTGCCTGCGGTGGTCGAGCGTCGTCGATGCAGTGCTGACCGGATCGGCGGCCGCGAAGGCGGCGTCGAGCTGTTCGGGCGTGCGCTGTCCGGCCCGTTTCCAGGCGACATATTGCACGATGCCGAAGCTCGGGCGCTGCGGCACGGTCTTGACCACCGGCATGCGGAATCCGTCGCGGAATTTCTCCCAGCGCGCGCCGAGCACCGCGACCATTTCCTCGATGGTCGGCGGCGTCGCCACATCGGCATAGGTGATGGTGACCTTGCCGGCGAGGCCCGCTTCGCGCGGGATCGGCACCGGGATCGAGGCGAGGTAATCCGCCGGCACGTCGATCAGGCCGCCAAAGGCCCATTGCTGGCGCAACGCATCGGCTTTCATCGGCGCGACGCTGACGTCGATGTCGTTGGGCGTGCCCGGCACGCGATAGGGGCAGCTGAAGCGGCCGCAATTCGCCTTTGCCGCGAACTGCCAGAGCGCGTAACCCTGCCAGTTGCCCATCGGGAAATGCACGTCGATGTCCGGCTTGTAGCGCGCATACCAGAGCGGCAACCGCGACAACAGCCGGTAGGTGTAACGGTTGTCGGCGATGTACTGGGCGGTCTTGCCGTTCGAGTAGAGCACCGGGAAGCGGCCGAGGCGGCGATGCACCTGGCGCACGAATTCTTCCGCATCCTCGAGCGACATCCATTGCGTGGGGTCGATGCCCTCGATGTCGAGGGCAATGAGATCGTCCGGCGCCGGCTCGGCGAAATCGATGAAATTGTTGGCTTGCTCGACCGGATTGCCGGGGCGGGCGAGGTGATAGGCGCCCCACTTCAGGCCGAGCGCCTTCGCCACCACCTTGCGTGTCTGGAAAAGCTCGCGCGTCACCGCATGGCGCTTCCACAGCGCCTTGCAGAGCTTCACCTCTGTCTCGTCGCCGAAGCAGAAATAGGGCGGCGGCAGCCCGTCGGACGCCTTGTTGATGAAGCCGACAATGCGCTTGTCGGTGGCAAGCTCAGCCCAATCGATGGAGTTATATTCGTAGGCGTCGATCACCAGCGCGCGGTCGGCATTCTTCCACGGCTCGGAGAAATCCGAGGCCTTTGCCGCCGTGCCCAGCGCAACCGCAGCCGCGAGAAGCGCCAGGCGGCGAAGAGGGCGCGCCGGCTTTTTCAAATCAGGGTGTCCCCACTGACCAGACGACGATCCTGAACCGCTATGGTTAAGGAAGTGCTGTCAAACCGCGAGGTGTTCAGCGCCGGAACAGCGACTGAACCTCTCCGGCCGTGGATGACGGAGTCAACGCTTGCAAAATCCGCGTGTTTGACGTTTACGTAAAAAGAAGGACGCAGGCCAACCCCAAGAATGAATGGCCTCGCTTCGGCTACGCGACTACGGTTGGCCGCACTGGAGGAGAAGCAGCAAACATGTATCGCGCACCGGTCGAGGACATCGCCTTCACGCTGAAGCAGGTAGCCGGCCTGAAGCCGGCGCTGGACGACGGCACCTTCGGCGACCTCGGCGAGGACCTGGTCGACGCGATCCTGGCCGAGGCCGGGCGCTTCGCCAGCGAGGAGGTTGTGCCGCTCTACAAGATCGGCGACGAGCATGGCGCGGTGTTGAAGGGCGCTTCTGTCACCACACCGCCCGGCTGGAAGGAGCTTTACCGGCGCTGGATCGAAGGCGGCTGGAACGCGCTGTCCGGGCCGGCCGAATATGGCGGCCAGGGCTTGCCGACCATGCTAGCCGTCGCCGCGCTCGAGATGTGGAACTCCGCCGCGATGGCCTTCGGCATCGGCCCGACGCTCACCATGGGCGCGGTCGAGGCGCTCGACAAGCACGCCTCCGAGGCGCTCAAGGCCAAATACCTGGCGAAGCTCGTCTCGGGCGAGTGGATGGGCACGATGAACCTGACCGAGTCGCAGGCGGGCTCGGACCTCGCCGCTTTGCGCACGCGTGCCGAGCCTGCCGCCGACGGAACCTACCGCATCTTCGGCCAGAAGATATTCATCACCTATGGCGAGCACGATTTCACCGACAACATCGTGCATCTGGTGCTGGCGAGGCTGCCCGACGCGCCCGCCGGCACGCGCGGCATCTCGCTCTTCCTGGTGCCGAAGTTCCTGGTCGATGACGATGGCTCGCTCGGCGCCCGCAACGACGTCTTCTGTTCCGGCCTCGAGCACAAGCTCGGCATCCATGCATCGCCGACCTGCACCATGATCTATGGCGACGGTTTTGAGGGCATGAGGCCCGGCGCCATCGGCTGGCTGGTCGGCGAGGAGAACAAAGGGTTGGCCTGCATGTTCACGATGATGAACAACGCTCGTCTCGCGGTGGGCATGCAGGGCGTTGCGGTGGCCGAAACCGCCACGCAGAAGGCGATCGCCTATGCCAATGAGCGCCGGCAGGGCAAGGCATCTGATTATTCAGGGTCCGGCATGGCGCCGATCGTCCGTCACCCGGACGTGCAGCGCAATCTTCTCACCATGCAGGCGCTGACGCAGATCGCGCGTGCTATCGCCTATACCTGTGCGCACGCCATCGACCGTGCCCGTGTCGCCGAGGGCGAGGCCGCCGCCAACTGGCGCGACCGCGCCAATCTCTTGACGCCGCTGGCAAAAGCCTTTTCGACCGATGTCGGCGTCGAGGTCGCTTCGCTGGGGATCCAGGTGCATGGCGGCATGGGCTTCATCGAGGAGACGGGCGCGGCGGCGCTCTATCGCGACGCCCGCATCGCGCCGATCTATGAAGGCACCAACGGCATCCAGGCGATCGACCTCGTCTCGCGAAAACTGCCGCTCGGCGGCGGCGCGCACGTGCATCGCTATATCGGCGAATTGAAAGCGATGGCCGATGCGGTGCGCACCTCCAACATCGAAGGTTTTGGCCGCACCGCCGACAATCTCGATCGCGCGCTTGCCGATCTCGACGAGGCAACGCGCTTCTTGCAAAGGCTGTTGGCCGACGGCAAGGCCGATGCCGCGATGGCCGGCGCCACGCCCTATCTGCGCCTAATCTCGCTCGCCGCCGGCGGCGCTTATTTGGCGCAAGGCGGCCTAGCCGACCGCGGCCGCGTCGCGCTTTGCCGCTTCTTTGCCGAGAATCTCCTAGGCGAGACGCGCGCGCTCAAGGAGCGCGTCATCGACGGCGCCGAAAGCCTCGCCGCCGCCGGCAAGGCGCTGATCGCCTGAACAGCCAGTCAGCCGAAGGAACCGACCGTGACCGACCATATCCTCATCGAGCGCTGGGGCGCCGTGCAGATCATCCGTATGAATCGGCCGGACAAGAAGAACGCGCTGACGCGTGCCATGTATGCGAAAATGTCGGCCGCCCTTTCTGAAGGGGATGCCGACCCGACCGTTCGCGTCCATGTCTTTCTCGGGGTGCCCGGTGCCTTTTCTTCCGGCAACGACCTTGCGGACTTCCTGGTGATCGCCACCGGCGGCGAGGGGGGGAATGAGGTGTGGGATTTCCTGATGGCGCTGGCCAAGGCGGAGAAGCCGATGGTCTCGGGTGTCGATGGCATAGCGGTGGGCATCGGCACCACGCTCAATCTGCATTGCGACCTGACCTTCGCCACGCCGCGAACGCTCTTCCGCACGCCCTTCGTCGACCTCGGCCTCGTGCCGGAGGCCGGCTCGAGCCTGCTCGCGCCGCAGGTCCTCGGCCGCCAGGGCGCCTTCGCGCTGCTCGGTCTCGGCGAAGGTTTTTCGGCTGAGCGCGCCAAGGCCGCCGGCCTGATCTACGATGTGGTCGCGGAAGACGAGCTGGAAGGCGCGGTGCTGGCTGCGGCGGCCGAGATCGCCGCCAAGCCGCCGCAGGCGCTTAAGATTGCCCGCGATCTGATGCGTGAGCCGCGCAAGGAAATCGTCGCCCGCATCAAGGTCGAGAGCGAGCATTTCCGCGAGCGGCTGAAGTCCGACGAGGCGCGCGCGGCGTTGACCGCCTTCATGACCCGCAAGAAAGGCTGAACTCTTCGCTCTCGGCGATCTCAGGGGTAGAGCCGCGTCTTGTCCCAGCCGCCGGCGTCGTTTCTCGAGAACACGATGCGGTCATGCAGCCGGAACGGGCGGTCGTGCCAGAACTCGATCGTCTGCGGCAGGATGCGGAAGCCCGACCAGTGTTTCGGCCGGGGGATTTCGCCGATCGCATAGCGCGCCGTGTATTCGGCCACCGCCTTCTCCAGCGCGAAACGGCTTTCCAGCGGCCGCGACTGTTTGGAGGCCCAGGCGCCGATGCGGCTGCCGCGCGGCCGCGTCGCATAATAGGCGTCAGCCTCGGCGTCGCTGACGATCTCCACCGGCCCGCGCACGCGCACCTGGCGGCGCAGCGATTTCCAGTGGAAGCACATCGCCGCCTTCATGCTGCCAAGAATCTCGCGGCCCTTGGTGCTCTCGAAATTCGTGTAGAAGACAAATCCCCTTTCGTCGAACCCCTTGAGCAGCACCATCCGCACATCCGGCATGCCGTCGGCGTCGACGGTTGCCAACGCAACGCCGTTGGGGTCGTTGATCTCGCTCTTGACGGCGTCGTCCAGCCACTCGGCAAACAGCCGGAACGGCTCCAAAGCCTCGGCGAAGTCACCGCTTGTTAACTCGCTTTCGTTCATAGTTTTCCAAATTTTTAACGTTGCGGGAGGAGTTCGCCGATTGTCGCGTATCGCGCAAGCTTTTGACAGCGGGCAATGGAGCGTTATTGCTTCGGCCAGCGCCAAGGCTGCGTTGCTGACATTGGCGCTTCCGCTCGCGGCCTGTGGCGCCGGCGGCTTCAGCCTCGAGAAGGCGGAGGTTGACCGCTCGATCATCACCTCCAGCGCGCCGTCTGCGCCCGCCGTGCCGGCAAGCAGCGACAACGACTCGGACCAGACCACGATCGGCAATGCGGTGTCTTCCGCCGACATCCAGGAGCTCGGCGGCCAGGCGGTGCCATGGGCCAATGCCGGCACCGGCTCCCGCGGCTCGATCACCGAGCTGGTGGAACTCAAGGATGGCGGCTTGACCTGCCGCCGCTTCAACGCGACGCGGGAAAGTTTCGACGGCGTCGCCATGTATCAGGGCGAGCTGTGCATTGCCGACGCCGGAGGCTGGCGCATGCAGGAGTTCAAGGCGCTCTAATTTCAGTCTCCATTGGCATCTTGCACCACTGGAATTTCTTCCTATGCGAGCGCATATAGAGGGCAACTGTGGACCCAATCTCTCTTTCAGGCAGGAAGCATGCGCGACCCCTATGAGGTGCTGGGCGTTGCCAAGAACGCCTCGGCCAAGGAAATAAAATCGGCGTACCGCAAGCTCGCCAAGCAGCATCATCCGGACCAGAATCCGAATGATCCGAAGGCGAAAGAGCGTTTTGCGGCCGCCAACCAGGCCTATGAGATCGTCGGCGACGAGAAGCGCCGCGCAGCTTACGATCGCGGCGAGATCGACGCCGACGGCAAGCCGAGATTCCAGGGCTTCGAGGGCGCGGCCGGTGGCGATCCGTTTGCCGGATTCCGCCGTCAGCAGGGCCCCGGCGGGGCGCATTTCGAATTCCGCACCGGTCGTCCGGGCGGCGATCCTTTCGACGGCAACAGCGACATCTTCAGCCAGATCTTCGGCGAGGCCTTTTCGGGTGGGCGCGGTCCAGGCCGTGGCGACCGTCGCCAGCCGGTCCAGGCGCCTGACCTCAATGTCACGCTGGACATCACCGTCGAAGAGGCGGCCACCGCGGAGAAGGTGACGGCGATGTTCCCTGACGGCCGCAAGATGGCGGTCAAGCTTCCCACCTATGTCGAGGAGGGCCAGACCATCCGCCTGAAGGGTCAGGGCGAGCAGGGGCCCGGCCAGCCGGGCGACGCGCTGGTCAAGATCCACATTCGCCGCCATCCGCGCTATCGCATCGAGGGCCGCGACCTGCATGTCGACCTGCCTATCGAACTCGCCGACGCGGTGCTCGGCGCCAAGGTGGCCGTCGAGACGCCGACCGGCAAGCTCGCGGTCAACGTTCCCGCATGGTCGAGCTCGGACAAGGTGTTGCGCCTGAAGGGCAGGGGCCTGCCGGAAAAAGTAGGTGGCCATGGCGATCTCTACGCCCATGTGCGGCTGATGCTGCCGGAGGGTGGAGACGCCGATCTCGAAGCCCTGATGCGTAAGCGGAAAGGCTGATCGAAGCAGTTTTCTCCTCAAGCCAGTCTGTTTTCGACGCTTGAAGGGGCCCTGTGCCTGTGCGATAGGGCTCCACAAAGCAGACATTCTTGCGGAGAATTGCGCACATGGCGGGTGGACAGGGCCTGATGGCCGGTAAGCGAGGCCTCATCCTTGGCGTCGCAAACAATCGGTCGATCGCTTTCGGCATCGCCAAGGCTTGCGTCGATCACGGCGCCGAAATCGCGCTGACCTATCAGGGCGAGGCGTTCAAGAAGCGCGTCGAGCCGCTGGCGGCGGAACTCAACGCGCATGTCGCCGGCCATTGCGACGTGACCGATCCGGAAAGCCTGGACGCAGTCTTTGCCGACATCGCCAAGCACTGGGGCAAGCTCGACTTCCTCGTCCATGCCATCGCCTTCTCGGACAAGGACGAGCTGACCGGCCGTTATGTCGAGACGACGCGCGATAATTTCCTGCGCACCATGGATATTTCGGTGTTTTCCTTCACCACCATCGCCAAGCGCGCCGAGCCGCTGATGAGCGAAGGCGGCTCGCTGCTGACGCTGACCTATTACGGCGCCGAGAAGGTTATGCCTCACTACAACGTCATGGGCGTCGCCAAGGCGGCGCTCGAGGCCAGCGTGCGCTATCTGGCCGTCGACCTCGGCTCCAAGAAGATCCGCGTCAACGCCATCTCGGCCGGCCCGATCAAGACCCTTGCCGCCTCCGGCATCGGCGACTTCCGCTACATCCTCAAATGGAACGAGTACAACGCGCCGCTTAAGCAGACGGTGACGCAGGAAGAAGTCGGCGATTCCGGCGTCTACTTCCTGTCGGACCTGTCGCGCGGCGTGACCGGCGAGGTCCATCACGTCGATTCCGGCTACCATGTGGTCGGCATGAAGGCGGTCGACGCGCCCGACATCTCGACCGTCAAGGACTAGTTCTCTCCGCCTGTCTATTCGTCCAGGCCCTGGCCCGACCTCCGGAGACCTGATGTATCCGCTCGTCTACATCGCCCGCCACGGCCAGACGCAGTGGAACGCCGAGGGTCGGCTGCAGGGGCAGGCAGACACCGATATCAACGAACTTGGCCGCGAGCAGGCGACGCAAAACGGCCGACGGTTGGTGGACCTTATCGGAAACGCCGCGGATTTCGATTTTGTCGCCAGCCCGATGCGCCGCACGCGTGAGACGATGGAACTGATGCGCGCGGCGATGGGTCTCGACCCGCTCGCCTATCGCACCGATCCGCGCTTGGTGGAGCTAAGCTTCGGCGACTGGCAGGGTTTCACCTTTGCCGAACTCGAAAAGCGTGTCCCGGGTTCGACCAAAAGCCGCCGCGCCGCGAAGTGGGATTTCCAGCCGCCCGGCGAGGGCGCCGAAAGCTACGAGATGCTGCTCGAGCGGATAAAACCCTGGTTCGACGCGCTTCGCCAGCCGACCGTCTGCGTCACCCATGGCGGGGTCATGCGCTGCTTCTTCCGCTTCGTCACCGGCATTTCCAAGCAGGAAGCCGCCAGCCTCGACATGCCGCAGGACCGCCTGCTACGGCTCGAGGGGCGCAGCCTGGAGTGGCTGTAGGGCCTGCATTTTAGGCCGTGTGTTGGAGGTCGGCCGAAGGCCTCGAACGTCGCCGTCCTGGAATCTGCGTTGCGTCGCTGCGCCCCTTGCTTCGCTCCAGGATGACGAAGCGTTCGGCGCTCCGGACAATTGCCAAGGTGTCCTCTACCAACGCACTGCGCCGTCCGCCAAGACCTCGCAGCGCGGATGATTCTAGTCGCTGTCCGGCAGCTGCATATCGGTCACGACATTCTCGCCATTGGTCACGTCGTAGGCGATGACGATATCCATGCCGGGCTTCAGCGCGTCGAGATCGGTTTCGGCGTTGAGCTTGTAGGACTTTCCGTCGTCCAGCGTCAGCGTCAGCGTGTCCTTGTCGACCTTCTTGATCAAGCCTTCGGTCTGGCCGGCGAACGCGGCGGCGGTGGAAATGAGCAACATGGCGCAGGCGGCGCCAATCAGGGTACGCATCGTCGTCCTCTTTGGTCATTGCGCCGGCATGAGCAACGGCGGATCCTCAACGGCGGATGGAAGAGAGCAGAAACCAACCGAATGTGTCAAAACTAAATCCTCCAGATCACAGATTGATGCATCCGATCACCGTTTGACCGCTGTGGAAAACGCCAATAGAAGGCATGCTTGAACCGGCGAACCGGGTCCGCGCCGGGCAGGGCGTTTTTCCATGTCTCACAACACCTTCGGCCATCTTTTCCGCGTCACCACCTGGGGTGAAAGCCATGGCGCCGCGCTTGGCTGCGTTGTCGACGGCTGCCCGCCCGGGATCCGCTTCAAGCGCGAGGACATCCAGGCCGAGCTCGACCGGCGCCGCCCGGGCCAGTCGCGCTTCGTCACCCAGCGCCGCGAGCCGGACGAGGTCAAGATCCTCTCCGGCTTCATCCTCGACGAGGACGGCGAGACGATGATCACCACCGGCACGCCGATCTCGATGCTGATCGAGAATGTGGATCAGCGCTCCAAGGATTACGGCGAGATCGCCCGCCAGTACCGGCCGGGCCATGCCGATTACACCTATGAGGTCAAATACGGGTTGCGCGACCATCGCGGCGGCGGCCGCTCCTCGGCGCGCGAGACGGCAGCCAGAGTGGCGGCCGGCGCGCTGGCACGCAAGGTGGTGCCGGGCATGGTGGTGCGCGGCGCCCTGGTCTCGATGGGTGAAAAGTCGATCGATCGCGCCAATTGGAACTGGAATTTCATCGGCGATGCGGAAAACCCGTTTTTCACCCCCGACCCGGCCTCGGTTCCGGTCTTTGCCGCCTATCTCGACGGCATTCGCAAGGCCGGCTCGTCGGTCGGCGCGGTGATCGAGATCGTCGCCGAAGGTGTGCCGGCGGGCCTCGGCGCGCCGATCTATGCCAAGCTCGACCAGGACATCGCCTCCGGCCTGATGTCGATCAACGCCGTCAAGGGCGTCGAGATCGGCAACGGCTTCGAAGCCGCCCGCATCACCGGCGAACAGAATGCCGACGAGATGCGGATCGGCAATGACGGCAAGCCGGTGTTTTTGTCCAACAATGCCGGCGGCATCCTCGGCGGCATCTCGACCGGCCAGGCGATCGTCGCACGCTTCGCCGTCAAGCCGACCTCCTCGATCCTGACGCCTCGGAAATCGATCGACAAGGACGGCAAGGACGTCGAGGTCATGACCAAGGGCCGCCACGATCCCTGCGTCGGCATCCGCGCCGTGCCGATCGGCGAGGCCATGGTTGCCTGCGCGATTGCGGATCATTATCTGCGCCATAGAGGACAGACGGGAAGGGGAGGAGGGCAGTAAGGCAGCAGGAGAGTATGTTACGTCGCATTCGGCGACGCCAAACTTTTTCCGTTCCCCTACTCCCTTACCGCCCTATTCCCCAAGCGAGCTAGCGAGCGTCCATGCCATACGACCAGAAGAAGATCGTCGAAGCGATCCGCGCTTTCGAGCGCGGCGAGATCGTCGTCGTCATGGACGATGATGGGCGCGAGAACGAGGGCGACCTGATCGTTGCCGCCGTCCACTGCACGCCGGAAAAGATGGCCTTCATCGTCCGCAACACCTCCGGCATCGTCTGCACGCCGATGCTGCGCGAGGACGCAAGGAGGCTAAACCTTGCGCCCATGGTGGCCGACAATGATTCCGCCCACACCACGGCTTTCACCGTCAGCGTCGACTTCAAGCACGGCACCACGACGGGTATTTCGGCGGACGACCGCACGCTCACCGTGCGTAACCTCGCCAATGGCAATGTTGGTGCCTCCGACTTCGTGCGGCCCGGCCACATCTTCCCGCTGATCGCGCGCGAAGGCGGTGTCTTGATGCGCTCGGGCCATACGGAAGCCGCGGTCGACCTGTGCAAACTCGCCGGGCTGCCGCCGATCGGCGTCATCTCCGAACTGGTCAACGACGACGGCACCGTCAAGCGTGGACCTGAGGTGCAGGCTTTCGCCGCGCAGCACGGGCTGAAGCAGGTTTCGGTCGCCGATCTCATCGCCTATCGCCAGCGCAAGGAAACGCTGGTCGAGCGCGTCGCCTGCTCCGACATCGAGACGCCCGGCGGCAAGGCGCAGGTCTTCACCTACACGCTGCCCTGGGATTCCATGCACCATGTCGCGGTCGTCTTCGGCGACATCCGCGACGGCGAGGAGGTGCCGGTGCGGCTGCATTCGGAAGACGTCGTCACCGACGTCTTCGGCACCAGCCACCGCTTGGACCACATCATGAAGGCGATGGGCGAGCGCAAGCGTGGCGTCATCGTCTACCTGCGCGAAGGCTCGGTCGGCGTCGCCCATCAGGAGCGCAAGCGGCCACAAAGCGGCGACCGCGAGGATCACGAAGAGGCGCGCCGGCGCGAGAACGAGTGGCGCGAGATCGGGCTCGGAGCGCAGATCCTCAAGGATCTCGGCATCTCCTCGATCAACCTGATCGCCTCGCGCGAGCGCCACTATGTCGGGCTCGAAGGATTCGGCATTCACATCGCCAAGACGGAAATTCTCTGACGTTTCGGCCGACAGGGCGACGGAGAAAAACGATGGCCGCGCCATTGCCTGTCAGCCAGCGGACCGAACGACTGCTGCTGCGCCGGCCCAAACAGGCGGATCTGGAGTTTCTGGCCGATCTTTTCTCGCGCCCCGAACTGGTGGCGCATCGCCCCGACCCGAC
Source organism: Mesorhizobium sp. M1A.F.Ca.IN.020.04.1.1 (assembly GCF_003997315.1). Taxonomy (NCBI): domain Bacteria; kingdom Pseudomonadati; phylum Pseudomonadota; class Alphaproteobacteria; order Hyphomicrobiales; family Phyllobacteriaceae; genus Mesorhizobium; species Mesorhizobium sp. M1A.F.Ca.IN.020.04.1.1. The sequence continues at coordinate 14,479 of NZ_RZSN01000033.1, read as the reverse complement.
GCCGGACACGCCGCAGCAGAGTGCCGCGAGGCTCGCTCGCGACATCGATCATTGGGACAGGCGCGGATTTGGTCGCTGGGCGGTCGAAGCCAATGAGAAACTGATCGGCTTCGGCGGCGTCACCTTATCGAGCGATTTCGATGGGCTGAACCTGTCCTATCATCTTCACCCCGAGACCTGGGGGCATGGCTACGCGACGGAACTGGTCCGGGGGAGCTTGCACGCGGCTTTCGGCCCCTTGCGCGCCGGTCGGGTGATCGCACTGGCGCGTCCCGCCAATCCGGCATCGCGGCGCGTGCTGGAGAAATGCGGCTTCGTGTTCGAGCGGGAGATCATGCTCCATGGCGCGCCGACGGGGCTTTACGCATTCCCGTCGGCGAAGTTCGTTCGACAGCAGGACGTATAGCCAGCCAGAGCCGGATGCATCGGTATCATCCAGCCGGAACAATCGCCGCTTCGCATTCATTCGGGTCGCAGTCCGGCGTCGCCAGCCGACACTGGCCGGCGAGCACGGTGACCAAGGCGACTGAGCCTGCCGCCACCGACACCCAGAACCCGTTCTGCGGTCCAAAAGTGTCGACCATCCAGCCGGCGGCGAAGGAGCCCAGCGCTATGCCGATACCGATCCCGGTGGTCACCCAGGTCACGCCTTCCGTGAGCATTGCCGGCGGCACGTGGCGTTCGATCAGGCCAAAGGCGGTGATGAAGGTCGGCGAGATGGCAACGCCGCTGACGAAGACGGCTAGCGCCAGGGTCGGCACCGTGTCGGCAAAAAGCAGCGGCAGCGTGGTGAGCGCGATGACGGCGACAGCTATCGCGAGTTGCCGTTGCAGCGGCGTGCGCAAACTGAGCGCGCCGACGATGATGCCGAGCACGAAGGATCCCAGTGCATAGACGCCGATGACGAGGCTGGCTGCTTCGGGCTGGCCCAGCTCTTCAGTAATGGCAACGGTGGTGACTTCCGTGGTTGCGAAGGTCGCGCCGACAAAGATCAGCGCGAAGGTGATGATCTGCACCGGCCGCAGGCGGATCGCCGAACCGGCCGCGCCATCCTCGGCCGGGCGAATGGGCGGTTCCGTCGAACGCTGCAGCAGGAATGCCGCCGAGCCGAAGGCGAGCAGCAAGGTGCTCACCACCATCCCGGCTTCCGGGAACAGCGCGGCGCTCAAGCCCACCGACAGCGATGCCCCAGCGACATAGACCAGCTCGTCCGCGGCCGATTCGAAGGCGAAGGCCGTATTGAGCTCGGGGCGGTTGCGAAAAATCTCGGTCCAGCGCGCCCTGACCAGCGCCGGGATGCTGGGCATTAAGGCGGCAAGCAGCGACGATAGGAACAAGGTCCACACCGGCCAGTGCTGGTTGGCCGCGACGATCAAGGTCGCGAAGGCAAGCGCCGAGACAAGTGTCGTCGGCACGGCAATCCGGCTCTGGCCGAGGCGGTCGACCAGCCGCGAGACCTGCGGCGACAGGAAGGCGCTGACCAAAGCGTATGTGGCCGAGACGGCGCCGGCCAGCCAGTACTCGCCATGCGTTTGTGACAGCATCGCCACAATGCCGATCGGCGCCATGGCGATCGGCAGCCGGGCGATGAAGGCTGCCGCGGCGAAGCTCTTCGTGCCAGGAGCCCGAAAGATTTCCGAATATGGGTTTCGCATGGTCCCGTTCCTCGACAAGGGAAGGCGCCGCAATTACATACGCAGCGTATGAATGTCAGATAGTTCATACGTCGCGTATGTCAATTAGCATACGACGCGTATGTGAATAAGACCAGGAGCCATGCACAAACCCCGCAAGGAGATGATCGCCGAGACGCGCGCCAAGCTGATCGCGGCCGCGCGCCATGCCTTCGGCACGATCGGCTATGCCGAGGCCTCGATGGACGATTTCACCGCTTCGGCGGGTCTGACGCGCGGCGCGCTCTATCATCATTTCGGCGACAAGAAGGGGCTGCTGCAGGCGGTGATCGCCGAGATCGACGCCGAGATGGCGGCGCGGGTGAACGAGGTGGCCTCGCGGGCGCCTACTCGCTGGCAGCATTTCGTCGACGAATGCACCACCTATATCGAGATGGCGCTTGAGCCGGAAATCCAGCGCATCATGTTCAGGGACGGCCCGGCCGTGCTCGGCGATCCGGCTCAGTGGCCCAACGCCAGCGCCTGCACGGCTTCAATGACCGATCACCTGTCAAAGCTGCAGGAGGAGGGCGTCGTCGTTCCCGATCTCGACCCCGAGACCGCAGCGCGGCTCATCAACGGCGCCAGTAGCCAGGCCTCGCAGCGCATCGCCAATGCCAAGGATCCGGAAGCGACGTCGAAGAAGGTTGTGGCGGCGTTCAAGCAGCTGCTGGAAGGCCTGAAAACCAAATAGCATCCGGTCGCGGCGTTCCGGGCAATCACTCGGGTCCGCGCTGCCTCAGACAATTGTCCCCCGCTCAAAATCCCTCCGACATTGACTTTGGCAGGAGCGAGCGCATCCTCTCCCGCCAATTCTCTGAGGCGGAGGGTCGGGGCCATGTGGGACTTCAGCATCGGCCGGTCGGTGTCCATCATGATGCGGACGTGGCCGTTCATCGTCTTTCGCATCATCGTCTATTTCGGCATCACGGTGGCCTACATAACAGCGACCGGTACCGGCGCCAGCGTCGGTTACGGCGTCGGCCACATCTCGACCGATCCGGACGGGCCGATGTCCTTTGCCTTGTGGGGTGGGATCGTCGGCTTCGGCGTGGTCTCGATCGCCGTCTACTGGATCCGCGAATACATTCTCTATGTGCTCAAGGCCGGCCATATCGCCGTCATGGTCCATCTGATCGACGGGCAGGACGTTCCCGACGGCCAGGGCCAGATCGCCTATGCGCGCGAAGTGGTGACGAAGCGCTTCGCCGAGGCCAAAATCCTTTTCGTCGTCGACCAGCTGGTGAAAGGCGCCATCCGCGCCATCACCGGGCTGATCGGCGGCATTGCTGCATTCCTACCCATTCCAGGCTTGAGCGGTCTGGTGAGCTTCATCAACACCGTGATCCGCCTGTCGCTGACCTATGTCGACGAGATCATCCTCGGCTACAACATCCGCACCAATTCCAACTCGCCTTTCGAGACCGCCAGGCAAGGCGTCGTGCTCTATGCGCAGAACGGCAAGTTGATGGTCAAGAACGCCGTCTGGCTGGCGGTGATCATGTGGGGTGTTTCCTTCGTCATCTTCCTTTTGATGCTGGCGCCCGCCGCCGCGATCCTCTGGGCCATGCCGGGCCAGCTTGCCGGCTGGGCCTTCGTGTTGGCCATCGTCTTCGCCTGGGCCTTCAAGGCGGCTTTCATCGAGCCCTTCGCCATCGCTTCGCTGATGCAGGTCTACTTCGCCACCATCGAGGGCCAGGTCCCCAATCCGGAATGGGACCGGCGCCTGGCCGAAGCCTCGTCCAAGTTCAGGGAATTGCGCGACAAGGCGCTCAGCCCCTTCGGCGGCTCGCGCTGGGATTCGCCAAGGACCGCTTGACTAGAGTCAGAGGAGATGCCCCGCCAATGGAAGGATCGCCGCCAGCATCTGGCGCGAACGCCAGCCTAGCAGCGGCCTTGTCAAGCTACTTGGGCGCCGCGAGTGCTCGGGCGAGCTATTCACGTGCAGGGCTGGCGTCAGGAGTGCTTGAGTTAGCGCGGTCCATATGCGCCCCAGTAACGCCACCGGCAGGTATCGTATCGATGTTTGACGCCGCAGAGAACACCGTCGACGATCAACGCTAGATCGCCGATGCTCGGCTTCTATCGAGATAAATTTGTCGCAACCGCCGGGTGACTACGCCCGGCAGCCCGTTGCCGATCGGCGCACCATCCATCCTGACCACCGGGTTCACCAGCCCGGATGATGACGTTGAAAACGCCTCCGTCGCAAGTCTGGCCTCTACTACCGTGAATGGGCGCTCCTCCACCCGCAGATGAAGTTCACTTGCGCACTGCAGAACGACTGCCCGGGTAATCCCGTGCAGGATATCGCTCGAGAGATCCCGCGTGACGATCGTCCCATCCGAAGTCACGATATGGGCGTTGTTGGAAGAGCCTTCCGTGACGTAACCATCCCTCACTAGCCATGCGTCATCGGCGCCGCGTGATTTCGCCTGCATTTTGGCCATGGAGGGATACAGGAGTTGCACCGTTTTGATGTCGCAGCGCCGCCACCGGAGATCTTCCACGGTTATGACGTGCTGGCCGCGCATGGCGACCGGATTTTCGACAAGTGCCTTCTCTTGTGTGAAGAGCACCACGGTGTTCGGCGTATCCCGAGTAGGAAATATGAAATCGCGGTCGGCCGCGCCCCGGGTGATCTGCAAATAGACAAGTCCCTCGGATACATTGTTCCGTCCAATGAGCTCCCTGTGGATCTTCAAAAGATCTGCTTCGGTCAGGGAGAACGGCATATCGAGCTCACGGAGCGATCGCCGCAGGCGCGCCATGTGACTGGCAAAATCGACGAGCTTGCCATCAAGAACGAGCGTGACCTCATAGACTCCGTCGGCGAACAGGAAGCCCCGATCGAAGACCGAGATACGGGCCTCGCTTTCCGGTAGATAGGATCCACTCACATAGACTTGGCGCATTGATAGACCTCAAAAATGCAGACCACGCTCACGGCCTTGAGCGAAACTATTGAACTCTTGTCAGGGTGCAGGCCTAGGCAGCTTCAAGCGCAAATAGCGGCGCTGCCATCCTGCACCCCTCGACTGCGAAAACGCTATTCGCCAGACAGCAGGCGGCTAAGGTCAGGCACAGCCCCGAGAAATTCGTCGGTTCACTCCACAGCGCTTCGCAGCGCGGCGACAAAGGCATCAAGATCGCGCTTAAGCATGTAAATGTGTGGCGAAACCCGCAAACCCTCGACGTGCTCGACCTTGCGGTATTTCACGTGGACCTGGTGTTTCTCGCGAAGGTCGCGCTCGAGTTGCTGCATGTCGATGCTGTCGATCGAAAACAGACTTATCGCAGCGAGGCTGTCCCGTGTCGGTCGGCGTATGGAGCCTGAAACCGGGAATGTCCTGGACGAGACCTACCCAATATCGGGTGAGTTCGCGCAGTCGCGCATGCATCCGTTCCGCGCCGATCGCCTTGTGGAATTGAATTGCGGGCGCGATTCCTGCCTGGACAGCGGAATTGTAGGTGCCGAGATTCCAATGGTCGAATCTGTCTATGTGCACCGCGGGCTGGTCGAAAGGTGCAAGCAATGGCCAGGTGGTATCGATCCGGCGTTCGCTGACGACCAGCATCCCGTTGCCGATAGGAGCACCGAGCCACTTGTGCAGGCTGGTGACAAAAAAATCGCAATCGAGTTCGCGGAAGCTGACCGGCATCTGAGCAAAAGTCTGGGCACCGTCGACGACAGTCATGATGTCGCGCTCCCGCGCGATCTCGCAGAGCCGGTTCACCGGCAGGACACGCCCGTTCCAGTGGTACATGTGAGTCAGCTGCAGGACGCGGGTACGCGGGGTCATCGCCTGAACATAGGATTCGATGATGTCGTCGTCGCTGTCCATGAGGTCGAAGGTGCAGTTTACAACCTCGATGCCCTCGCGCTGTTGCCGCTGCAGCCAGCCCGCACGAACGCTGGGGTAGTCCCAAGGCGAGATCAGCACTTGATCGCCCTTAGTCAGCGGTATTCCGAAGATCGCTGTCGAAAGACCCTCCGACGAATTCCGGTTCAGCGCGATCTCTCCGGGGCTGCAATCGATCAGTTCCGCCAGCTCGCGTTTGATATGAGGAAGTGCTGTGTCGAGCTTGCTCCACATATTGTAGTCGGGATTGCGACTGATGAAGCGGTAGGCGTCAACCGTCGCTTCCTCGACAACAGTCGGTGGGGGACTGACCGCGGCGTTGTTCAAGTTGAGGAATGGTTCTTGCGGCGGGTATTTTGCGCGGATGCGCTCCCATTCCGCTTCGCCCTCATGTTCGGCGGACCGATCTATTGCAAAAAAGTTCATGGGAACGCGCCGGGTCTCATCTATCGCCCGACAATAAGCGCCGAAGCCCAGCTCAATCTGCCTATTCACATGAGAAGACAGAATTTAATTCCGAACGCCGGTGAATTCACCAGACGTTGAAGCCCGAGAACGACATCGCTTGGCACAGGGTTAGCAGTGAGGAAGCGAGTGCGGAGATCCGGCCCAACCACGCCAAGAAGAACCGTCACGTTGTCAAGCGATGCGCGAGCAATCCCCGGTTTTCTGAGAGCGGGCAACGACGGTCAGGCCTGCCAATGCGCCATTGCGCAAACGCGAAGCGCGATGGCGCGTTGCGGTTGGTGCGGGTCTATGGAACGCCGAGCGGTTCTAAGGCTTCAATCGTTCTCCGAGACGAGCGATCGCCGATTTGAGCGGCGCCTCGCCGGCGCCGCAAAAGGTCTCGCTCATCACCAGCTCGGGCAGCGGCAGGCGCTTGCCCCAGCCATGCGCTTCGAGGTCGGGCCTTGGCGCGAATTCCGAGACACGGCCGACGCAGAGATAGGCGATCGGCGTGACGTGCTCGGGGATCGACAGCAGTCGCTTCAGCGCTTCGGGCTCGATGATGCTCACCCAGCCGACCCCGACGCCTTCCGCCCGCGCCGCGAGCCAGAAATTCTGCACCGCGCAGACGGTGCTGTAGAGGTCCATCTCCGGATTGTGCCAGCGCCCGAGCGGCGAGTTATTCGAGCGCTGGCGGTCGCAGGTGATGCACAGGTTGAGCGGGCTTTCGCAGATGCCCTCGAGCTTCAGCTTGCGGTAGAGCGCCCGCCGCTCCACCTCGATCGCCGGCAGTTCCTGTTCGCGCGCGGCGAGGAAAAGGTCGCGCACCTGCCGCCGCCTTGTGGCGTCCCGGATGATGATGAAGTTCCAGGGCTGCATGTAGCCGACCGACGGCGCGTGGTGTGCCGCGGTGAGCAGCCGCGCCAAAACGCTGTCGTCGAGATCGTCGGCAAGGAAATGGCTGCGCACGTCGCGCCGGGTGAACATGGCCCGGTAGACAGCGTCGCGCGCCAATTGGTCAAAGTCATCGCCGCCGGCGGCGGCTGTTCGTGCCTGCATCGCTTGTCCCCTTGCGATAAGCAGTCCTCCGCCTGACCATGCGGATGACCATGTCTGCCGGGCCGGTCTTCTGGCTCGGGATCGACCCGCATCCGGCGCCTTCCCGTCTGGGACAGTGGCGTTTGCCGGCGCGGTCCCCCTCACAGCGTTGGGCACGCCACGGATTTCAACCGTGTTCCCGATTCTCCCGCGTTGCGGGCACCAGGCAGCGACGCGACCTTATCGCGAAGCCGAAGCCGGGCCAATGCCGCCAGCGACACGATTGGGCGCGATTTCCCCAATCATTCGGCGCTGAAACATGGCTATCCGTGCGACAGGTGCCTAGATTAGGCGCCATGACCACTCGTCTCTACACTCATCCGGTATTCCTGGAACACCTCACGCCGCCCGGCCACCCCGAGCGGCCCGACCGTTTGCGCGCCATCGAGCGCGTGCTCGACGATGAGGCTTTTTCGGCCCTCGACCGCGTCGAGGCGCCGGAAGGCGACGAGGCGACGATCCTTTACGCGCATCCGGAGGATTTCGTCGGCCGTGTCCGCGCTGCGATTCCCGAGTCGGGAATCGTCTCGATCGATGCCGACACCAGCGCCAGCCCGAAAAGCTGGCAGGCGGCGGTGACGGCGATCGGCGCGGCCAACGCCGCAGTCGACGATGTGTTCGAGGGCCGCGCCGCCAATGTCTTCGTTGCCGCGCGTCCGCCCGGCCATCACGCCGAAAAAGCGACCGCGATGGGCTTTTGCCTGTTCAACACCGCGGCGATCGCCGCCCGTTATGCGCAGGAGAAGCATCTGGCCGAGCGCGTCGCCATCGTCGATTGGGATGTGCATCACGGCAACGGCACGCAGGACATTTTCTGGGACGATCCGTCGGTGCTCTATTGCTCGACCCACCAGATGCCGCTCTATCCGGGCACCGGTGCCAAGAGCGAGACCGGCGCCGGCAACATCGTCAACGCGCCGCTTGCGCCGAGCACCGGCAGCGACACGTTCCGCGACGCCTTCCTGTCGCGCGTGCTGCCGTCGATCGACGCCTTCCAGCCGGATCTGATCATCATTTCCGCCGGTTTCGATGCGCACCATCGCGATCCGCTGGCCGCGATCAACCTGACCGAGGATGATTTCGACTGGGCGACCGGCCAGCTGATGGAGCGCGCCGGGCGCCACAGCGGCAACCGGCTCGTCAGCCTGCTGGAGGGCGGTTACGATCTGCAAGGATTGGCATTTTCGGTCGCCGCCCATGTCGGGCGGCTGATGAAGGGATGAATGATGGCTGATGAAGCTAACCAAGACGTCAAGGCGATGAGCTTCGAACAGGCGCTCGACGCGCTGGAGAAGATCGTCGATGATCTGGAGCGCGGCGACGTTCCGCTCGACCAGTCGATCAAGATCTACGAGCGCGGCGAGGCGCTGAAGGCTCATTGCGACCGCTTGCTCAAGGCCGCCGAGGACAAGGTCGAGAAGATCAGGCTCTCGCGCGACGGCAAGCCGGTTGGAACGGAGCCGCTCGACGCCGAGTGAGGTGTATTGATATTCAGGTGAGGCCGCCTGCAAACGCGGCTTTCTGCGGTTCCGGTGCTCACGTCCTTCAAGTACGCTCCGGTCCGGTTCTCGGAACCCGCCATTTTCGGCTCGGTCTGACCTGAATCTCAACACACCTCGGTGCACAATGTCAGACCGGTTCGGGCAGAAAGCAGGTAAGGAGTTAAAGCATGTGCCGAAACATCAAGACCCTGTTCAACTTCGATCCGCCGGCGACCGACGACGAGGTCCATGACGCGGCGCTGCAGTTCGTTCGCAAGCTGAGCGGCGCGACCAAGCCGTCCAAGCGCAACGAGCATGCCTTCAACCACGCCGTCGAGGCGATCGCCGCCGCCGCGCGCGAGCTGCTTGACAGCCTCGAAACCACCCAGCATCCGCGCAACCGCGAGGAAGAGGCCGCCAAGGCGAAGGCCCGATCCGCGCTCCGCTTCGCCTGACGCCGGTCATGAGCTTCTTTCCGGGCAACGATCCTGAGGCCGGCGACGACTTCGCCTGCGACCAGATCGAGTTGATGGTCATTCCGAACGCCAAGGACATTGGCGGCTTCGAGGTTCGCCGCGCCTTGCCGACGGCGAAGCGCAGGCTGGTCGGTCCGTTCATCTTCTTCGACCGCATGGGTCCGGCCATCCTGCGCGCCGGCCATGCGATCGACGTGCGCCCGCATCCGCATATCGGGCTTTCCACCGTCACTTATCTGTTCGACGGCAAGATCAGGCATCGCGACTCGCTCGGCACCGAAATGGTGATCGCGCCGGGCGACGTGAATTTGATGACCGCCGGCCGCGGCATCGTTCATTCCGAGCGCACGCCCGAGGAATTGCGCGGCGCGCCGATGTCGATTTCCGGCCTGCAAACCTGGCTGGCGCTGCCGGACAGCAAGGAAGAAATCGCCCCGGTGTTCGCGAACACGTCGGTCGTCCAACTGCCCGAAATCGATGCCGAGGGCGTTAGCGGCCGCGTCGTCATCGGCGAATTTTCCGGGCTGCGCTCGCCCGTCGCGACCGCCTCGGAAACGCTCTATGCCGATCTGCGGCTGGCGGCGGGCGCCAGCGTCAAAATCCCCGGCGACGCCGAGGAACGCGCCATCTACACGCTGGAGGGCGAGGTTTCGATTGCCGGCGACCGTTTCCCGGCCGAGCGGCTTTTGGTGTTCAAACCGGGCGAGGAAATCGTCGTGTCGTCCGAGCGCGGCGCGCATTTCATGCTGTTCGGCGGAGCGTCGCTGGGCTCCAAGCGCTATATCTGGTGGAATTTCGTTTCGTCCTCGAAAGAACGCATCGAGCAGGCCAAGGAAGAATGGAAGACGGGCCGCTTCGATATCGTTCCTGGCGATGAGGAAGAATTCATTCCGCTGCCGGAAGGTTAGCGAAGGATGGACATTCTGCGCCAGGCGCGTCACTGACACGCATTTACATTGGCGCGCCGTCAGCCTATCTCGCGCATAGCAAAGCGCATATTTGAAGGTTAACCCAAGGTTAAGTTGACAGGCCGTCCCAGAGTGAACCCGAAGCCTGACACGCCGCTCCTCGACAAAGTCCGCATCCCCGCGGATTTGCGGACGCTTGATGAAAGCGAGCTGCCGCAGCTGGCGACCGAACTGCGCGCGGAGCTGATCGATGCGGTGTCGCACACCGGCGGCCATCTTGGCGCCGGTCTCGGCGTCGTCGAGCTTACGGTTGCGCTGCACTATGTCTTCAACACGCCGGAAGACCGGCTGATCTGGGACGTTGGCCACCAGGCCTACCCGCACAAGATTCTGACCGGCCGCCGCGACCGCATCCGCACGCTTCGCCAGGAAGGCGGTCTCTCCGGCTTCACCCGGCGCGCAGAGAGCGAATACGACCCCTTCGGCGCAGCGCATTCCTCGACTTCGATTTCGGCCGGCCTCGGCATGGCGATGGGCCGCGACCTTGCGGGCGGCCGCAACAATGTCATCGCCGTCATCGGCGACGGCGCCATGTCCGCCGGGATGGCCTACGAGGCGATGAACAACGCCGGCGCGCTCAATGCCCGCCTGATCGTCATCCTCAACGACAACGACATGTCGATCGCCCCGCCGACCGGCGCAATGAGCGCCTATCTGGCGAGGCTTGCCTCCGGCAAGACCTATCTCGGCCTGCGCGATTTCGGCAAGAAGCTGACCTCCTATCTCGGCAAGCGCGCCGACAGCGCCATCACCCGCGCCGTCGAGCATGCGCGCGGTTACGTCACCGGCGGCACGCTGTTCGAGGAGATGGGATTCTTCCACATCGGCCCGATCGATGGACACAATTTGGAGCACCTGATCCCGGTGCTGAAGAACGTCCGCGACAATGGCGACGGTCCCATTCTGATCCATGTCGTTACCCAGAAGGGCAAGGGCTATGCGCCGGCGGAGGCCGCCGCCGACAAGTATCACGGCGTCAACAAGTTCGACGTCATCACCGGCGCGCAGGCGAAAGCGCCGGCCAACGCGCCGAGCTACACCAAGGTCTTCGCCGAGAGCCTGATCCAGGAGGCGCGCGAGGACGAACGAATCGTGGCGATCACCGCCGCCATGCCGAGTGGCACCGGCCTCGACCTCTTCGGCGAGGTGTTCCCGGCCCGAACCTTCGATGTCGGCATTGCCGAGCAGCATGCGGTGACCTTCGCCGCTGGCCTCGCCACCGAAGGCTACAAGCCTTTCGCCGCCATCTATTCGACCTTCCTGCAGCGCGCCTACGACCAGGTGGTGCACGACGTGGCGATCCAGAAACTGCCGGTGCGCTTCCCGATCGACCGTGCCGGCTTCGTCGGCGCCGACGGCGCCACGCACTGCGGCGCCTTCGACACGACCTTCCTTGCCTCGCTGCCCGGCTTCGTCGTCATGGCCGCCGCCGATGAGGCGGAGCTTCGCCATATGGTGCGCACGGCAGCCGACTACGACGGCGGCCCGATCGCCTTCCGCTATCCGCGGGGCAACGGCGTCGGCGTCGACATGCCGGAGCGCGGCTCAGTGCTCGAGATCGGCAAAGGCCGCATTCTCAAGGAAGGCACCAAGGTGGCGCTGCTCTCGTTCGGCACGCGGCTGCAGGATTGCCTGCTGGCCGCCGAGGAGCTCGGCGCCGCAGGCCTTTCGACCACCGTTGCCGACGCTCGCTTCGCCAAGCCGCTGGACGAGGATGTCATCCGCCGCCTGGCGCGCTCGCATGAGGTTCTTGTGACGGTAGAGGAGGGCGCGGTCGGCGGCTTCGCCAGCCAGGTGCTGCATTTCCTTGCCCATGAAGGCCTGTTGGAAAACGGTCTCAAGGTGCGCCCGCTGGTCTTGCCGGACGAGTTCACCGATCACGCCAAGCCTGAGAAGATGTATGCCGACGCGGGCCTCGACACGACCGGCATCGTGCGGACGGTTTTCGCCGCACTCGGCCATGGAATGCAGGCGCAGCGCGCCTGAATCGAAACCTCAGCTCTCCGATTGAGTTTGCTGGCTGCGGCTGCAACTGTTTGTTTACGTTTTCATTTGGCCGTTCGGTTACCTTGTCTTTTGGCCGATTTTCAACGGGCGCCCTGCTAAAACCCTGGTCCTAGGCAGGGGATAAGAACAATGAATTCGTTCCTTTGCGGCATGGCCCTGCTGAGTGCCATGGCCGCGCCGGTGGCAGCCGAAACGCGTTACGACCGCAACCTCGAAAAGGCGGTGATGGACATCGTTGCCGGCAAGATGGGCAACATCCGCGGCGGCTTCTCCTACAAGCAGGCTCCCCAACTGGTGGTGCCGCAGGAAGCCGCGCCGACGGCGCCGGCTCCTGCTGAGCCGCGCGAGCAGGCCTCCCACAATGACGGCCTGATGCCGGCGGTCGAGCGCCCGGTCTCGCGGACTATTTTCTAAAACCACATATCGCGCACGCAGCGGCCGTCGCGCGGCAGGTCGTCGAACGTTTCGAGGCCGTCGAAATGCTCGATCGGCAGGTCGGCGACCGCCTCCGGCGGGGCCAGCCTGACATTGACGGCGATGCGAGTGCGGCCGCTCGAGCCGGGAAGCAACCCGCGCCAGGCGAGCACACAGGCGCATTTCGGACAGAACAGGATTTCCAGCGCGGGCTCGGCCACCTCGACCCTCCTGTAGGAGCTCGTCGGACCTGCGATGCGGATACGCTCGTCGACATAGTCATAGGCCCAGAGCGTGCCGTAGCGGCGGCAAAGGGTGCAGTTGCAGGCGGTGATCGATCCCGGATCGCCTTCCAGCGTCCAGTGCGCAGCGCCGCAATGGCAGGTTCCCTTCAGCATGGCTCTTCCTCGCCCGGGTGAGCGGACTATAGGCACCGGCATTCTGCCGTGCCCCGCGCCATATTCAACAGGGCTGCCATTGCCTTCGCCGCCGGCTTTCGCCAATGAAGGCCGATGAGTTCCTCTTTGCCCGCCAGCGCGCGTCCGCGTCTCGACGAACTGCTCGTCGCACGTGGCCTGTTCGCCAGCCGTTCCCGCGCCCGCGACGCGATCGAACGCGGCACCGTCACTGTCGACGGCGCAGTCGCCCGCAAGCCGGGCCAGCCCGTCGCGCCACACTGTGTCGTTGCTGTCGACGATCCGGCGCAGGCCTATGTGTCGCGCGCGGCGCTGAAGCTGATTGCCGGCCTCGACCATTTCGGCTTCGATCCCTCTGGGCATGAGGCGCTCGATATCGGCGCCTCGACCGGCGGCTTCACCCAGGTGCTGCTCGAGCGTGGCGCTACCCATGTCACGGCGATCGATGTCGGTCACGGCCAGATGCACCCGGAAATTGCCACCGATCGGCGGGTCACGGTCATTGAAGGGCTGAATGCGCGGGACCTGACCGCCGCCGATCTTGGCGACCGCGTTCCGGATTTCCTGGTCTGTGATGTCAGCTTCATCTCGCTGAAGCTGGCGCTGCCGCCGGCGCTGGCCTTGGCGGGCGAGGGCGCCAGGGCGCTGCTTCTCGTCAAGCCGCAATTCGAGGCGGGTCGCGAGGCGATCGGCAAGGGCGGACTGCTCAAGGACCCGAGCGGGGCCGAGCGCATCGCCGCCGGTTTGCGCGACTGGCTTGCCGGCATGCCGGGCTGGCGCGTGCTTGGGCTGCATCCATCGCCGATCGAGGGCGGCGACGGCAACCGCGAGTTCCTTCTCGCCGCGATCAAGGACGCGGCATCGCCATGAGCGCGCGCTTCACCATCACAAGGCTCGGTTCGCAGGGCGACGGCATCGCCGGTGCCGATGGCGGTGAGGTCTTCATCCCGTTCACGCTGCCTGGCGAGACGGTCACCGCCGCGCGCCAGAAGGACCGCGCGACGCTGATGTCGGTTGTTGAGACTTCACCGCTTAGGGTTGATCCGCCCTGCCGCCACTTCACCGAATGCGGCGGCTGCGCGTTGCAGCATTTCGAGGCCGACGGCTACCGGCAGTGGAAACGCGAACGCGTGGTGCAGGCGCTCAAGATCAAGGGCATCGCTGGTCAGATCGACGCGCTGGTGCCTTGCGCGCCGCACACGCGCCGCCGCGTCGTCTTCAGCGCTCGGCGCACCGAGGCCGGCATGCTGCTCGGTTTCGTGCGCGCGCTCTCCTCCGAGATCATTCCTATCGAGGAATGCCCGATCTCGCTGCCGGCAATCGTTGATGCGCTCGATCCTTTGCGAAGACTGGCAGGACTGGTCTGCGCGACGCCGAAAGCCTTCCACATGACCGTCACCGCCACGGCGTCCGGCCTCGATGTCGCCGTCCATGACGCGGGCAAGCTCGGCGAAAACCAGCGCCGCATCGCTTCCAATTTTGTGATGGCCGCGGGCTTGGCGAGGCTTTCGATCGACGGCGAGGTGATCGTGGAGCCGAAGAAGCCGGTGGTGCAGTTCGGCTCGGTCGCCGTCGCCTGAAGAAAGGCGCCGGGCGGCAGGGCGACGGAGGCCGCCGAGCAGACGATGGCCGGTCT
>NZ_RZSN01000340.1:0-2347 GCF_003997315.1 Mesorhizobium sp. M1A.F.Ca.IN.020.04.1.1 | reverse complement strand
GCCCTATTCGACGAGAAATGTCCTCATCTTATATAATCTCCGCGCTTCCGCAACGGGTTGGCGCCGGTTTGCTCGCTATATGATGAAGCAAATTGCTTCACGGCTCTTGCCATTCCACAGCACCAATTTGGCTACACCGCCTAAGGCTTGGAAGACGACTTCCCGCGCCGGTAGAGATGCGGGCTTTCGATCTCCGCCGACCAGATGCCTAAACGTCGATCCCGCGGCCTGTTCTCGGCCTCAGCGTATTCGTCCAGGCTAATAGAATGGGAACGGGGCAGGTATCGAAGCATCGCCTCGTCAAGGCCGGCGTTGACCATGGCGAGGCCAATATCGCTATCGGCGATGAAGCACTGTCCGACCAATCGCCCGATACTGGTCCCTGTCGATGATCTCGCAACGCACATGCTTGCCGTCGATCATCTTCCACAGGTAGCTGCGAGCGGCGAGACCACGCGGCCAGACCTTTCCGTTCTGGATTCCGGTCTGCTTCAGCTCGCATGCATCGATCGCGGCAATTCGGATGCGTTGCCGCCTCACGCTGATCGTGTCGCCGTCGATCACACGCCCGTCCCCGGCCAGCTGCCGGGCTCGGCCGCGGCTCTCTCCACGACGGCCAACAAAATCGCGGCAGCGACGGGCAATATTCCTCGAAATCTCAATTCAGCACCTCCATGGAATGGCGGGCGGCAAGCCCGAATACCGACCGGGCCAGGTGGAGCTCGCCGGCGGCGGCGCGGTGTGTCATGGCCCGCAAGTAGCCGCCCGGCGAGGAAAGCTCCTGCCGGTCGAATTTCTGTAGGATGACGGCAACTGCGACTGCGGCCTGCTGCTCGCCCATCTGCTCAACTGCGCGGCGGCGCGCATCATCGGAAATACCGGCAAGCCGGCACATTTGCGGCACGAGCCGGGCCAGATCACCCCAGGTTCGGGGCAGGGCAAAGCCGTAGGTCTTTAGCGCTGGCACTGCCCGTACCACGTCATGCAAGCCAACAAACTCCTGCGGTGGCCGCTGCTGTTGATTGACTTGGCGCGAACCTCGCCCCAGGCTTGTTTCAAGAGCCCATTTGCGGGCGGAGCCCGCCGCTAGCACACCGAGTTGTTCGGTGTCAGCCGAACGCCGATCATTACTATCTTCAAGTGGATCAGGGCTTGTAATCTGTTTGTGCATGCCGTTTTCGGCATTCGTGCATGTCAAATCTTGTGTCTCCAGCGCAGCTTCCGCATGGCGCGGTAGCTGCAAGACCCGCTCGATGAGCCATTCGAACAGGCCTGTCGCGCGCCGCAAGAGCGCGCTTGGCGCCTTTGCGGCGACGCCGACCAGGGCAACAATCTTTTCAAGCCGCGCCTCGAGCCGCGCTCTGGCACGCTGGAACAGCCCTGTCACGGTCGCAAGGGCGTAGCGGAGATTGCGCAACGCGCCGCGATAGCGGCGCAGCGCAGCGCTCGCGGCCGCCCGCTCGGCTCTCGCTTGCCTGACGAGCTCGTCAAGCTCGCGGTATCGAACGATGAGGATCCGCATGTCGATGCCACAGCCATCGACTACCGAACCGTGTGCGTTGCGAACCGGGTAGCGCTTGTAGTTGCCGCTGTCCTGCATCGTGATCAGGCCGGCGTCGAAGAGGCTGGAGAGCAAACGGCTGACCCGCCCAGTTGAACGATTGATCTCGAACGCAAGCTGCTGGTTCGATTTGAAGATGATCGGCCGGCCCGCCTTGTCGAAGGTATCGGCTGACGCGGTGTTGATCAGCGTCACCAGAAGATGGGCTTCGGTCGCATTGATCAGGCCTGTGCAGGGCAGGTTTTGCGCAAGCACGGCGAGCTGTCCGCGCGTCACGGTCCCGACTTCGGCGGACTGTGCCAGTCGCCGGAACTCGGCACGCTGCGGCGTCACTCTGCGGCCGATCGGCCGCAATTGCGGGTAGGGGTCCCCCATTCCTCGTCTCCTTTCGCTAGGGACCAGGCAAAGCTTCCCCGTTCACCGAACCGGTGTTTTGTGTTGACAAGGAAGGGAGGGTTTGAGAGAACGGTTTTGGCTAGTTTATCAACTCATATCCCCCGCTTCCGGACTTCGTTCGGGAGCGGTTTTTCTTTTTCTGGCCGGGTCGGTCTTCTCCGTCGTAACGCGTTAAGATGCAGGAAGCCGGGAATCACACAGGTTCCCGAACGATTTGCGCGAACGATAACCTGAATTACCTTTTTGGCGCAATAATTGTGCTACGCGCGCAACCGCACCCCCGGGAATCGAGATCGTAAACAGGCCTAACTGCAGAGATTTCCCTGTATTTTATGTTCTTGCCACTTCTTTGCCCGCGATTCTCATGACGCCATCTTGGATACATAAAAT
>NZ_RZSN01000339.1:0-2359 GCF_003997315.1 Mesorhizobium sp. M1A.F.Ca.IN.020.04.1.1 | reverse complement strand
GGACGAGAAGGATGGCGCCTGGTGGCAGGCGGCGAACGATTCGCATGGCATCGCCCTGCCAGTCGCCGGCTCCGTCAACCAGACCTTGCTTGGCCTCGATCTGACAGTCACGGCAGCACTGTGGAACGGCGCCAGGCTCGAGCTTCTGGCCTCGCAAAGCAGCATCGGGAGGCTCGATCTCTCATGAACGAGCTCGAGCAGGCAGGGCTGGCGAGGCTTCGCGACAACTGGATTTCGGGCGGCGCCGCTTTCGAATTGGCGCCCGCCGAATGGAAGGAGTTCGCGGCTGCCTCCAGCTCGGACGAGCAGGAACGTCGGCTCTTGGCGATCGCCGCGCAGGCGCTGGATGTCGCGCTTCGGCCGGCGGCGCCAAAAACCTTGAAACGCCGTCCGCCGCTGCCGATGCTCGCGCTGCCGATGCTTCCTGATTGGCTGCGACCGTTGCTGCGTGGCGCATTGAAATACGCCGCTGATGCGAGGCTCAAGACCCGCGTGGCCACACTCGTCGCCAGCCGAGGCTTCGTGCTGCATCCGATGGATTGGATGCCTGCTGCGTCGGATCAGGAAAGCCCAGATATCTATGCTCCCTGGGTCGACTGGCAAGCAGGCGCGGATGGCGACAGGCAGTCTCGACGAGGACAACTCACCGCTGAAACCTGGGATGATTTCTATCCTGCCGCGCGCCGTACAGCTTTGGTCGAATTACGGCGCACCATGCCTGTCTTGGCGCGGACGTTGATTGAGACCAAGGGAGCGAGCGAGCCGGCGGAGGTCAGGCTTGCGCTCGTGCAGCTGATGCGCTTCGGCTTGAGTGCCGATGACATTCCATTTCTAAAGAGCCTGTCCGCCGATCGCTCAGGCAAGGTGCGCGAAATGGCCGGCCGGCTCCTGGCAAGGTTGGGTGAACGTAGCGATCCAGCGGATGGCGCGTCGAAAGATTCGATAGCCGAGCTCGCCGCTTTCATTGAGGAAGGCAAATCCGGCTTCATCCGCCGCCGCACCACCTACACGCCGATAAAGCCCAAGTCGCCTGCGCAACAGTCGCGTCGCGCCGACCTGTTCGCGTCCTGTTACTTCGGCGATCTCGTCGCCCAATTCGGCAAGACTGAGCCCGATTTCATTGGCGCATGGCAGTTCGGCGTCGATGAGGGTGCCGATCTCTTTCTCGTTCGAATGATCGCGGTGTCCGGCAGCGATGCGGCGGTCGCCTGTTTGGCGGATTTGCTTGTCGCCGCCGGCGGCAGGCTGGCGCTTCTCGTCCTCCAGCTCATGTCGCGCTTGGACAACGGCAGGAAGCGTGTCCTGATCAGGCAGATCCTGGATGATGGGCAAAATCTGGCCGCGCTCAACCTGGTCGAAGGCGCGGAAGCAGGCTGGCTGGAATGGAGCGACCTCGCAAGGAGCAAGACGCTTCCAGCGCTGCGTTCCGCCGTCTCGGGTGACAACGACGTCATGAAACGAAGCGCCGAGCAATATCTCGAGACCCTGGGCTTTCTGGCCAATCCGGAGGCGGCGGAAAAATTGATCGACGAGGTGATCGCCGCCGGCCTGTCGCCCGCTTCCCCATCCATCGGCCTGCTGCGGCTCAATGCAGCGCTGGCCGGAAACCCTTCGCAATCCGAGAGATGATGAACCCGGAGAAGATCGCATGAACGCAGCCATCCGCCTTCCGGCCGAGCAGGTCTATGCCTCCGAACTGCAGGCGCTCGCGCGCGACGACGACCGCCAGAAGCCTGCCGGCTGGAGCCTGTCGCCCAAGGCCGTCCTCACTTACCTGATGGGTGGCAAGGCGGGCGACGGCACGCTTATCACCCCGAAATATGTCGGACGTCGGCAATTGATGGAAACCGCGGTGGCGACGCTCGCGACCGACCGGGCGCTGCTCCTGCTCGGCGTGCCGGGAACGGCAAAATCCTGGGTCTCGGAACATCTCGCCGGCGCCATCATGGGAAACTCGACGCTGATCGTGCAATGCACGGCCGGCACCGATGAGAATCAGATCCGCTACGGCTGGAACTATGCGCAGCTCTTGGCGAAGGGGCCGAGCCAGGAGGCGCTGGTGCCGACGCCGCTCTACCGCGCCATGCAGGAAGGCGAGCTCTGCCGCCTGGAGGAACTGACGCGAATGGGCTCCGACGTGCAGGACACGCTGATCACCGTGCTGTCCGAAAAAATGATGCCGGTGCCGGAGCTGAACACCTCGATTTACGCGCAGCGCGGTTTCAACATCATCGCCACCGCGAACAATCGCGACAAGGGCGTCAACGAACTCTCCTCGGCGCTGAAGCGCCGTTTCAATGTCGTGGTGCTGCCGCTGCCGGAGGACATGGCGGAAGAGGTCTCGATCGTGTCCCGGCGC
>NZ_RZSN01000338.1:0-2415 GCF_003997315.1 Mesorhizobium sp. M1A.F.Ca.IN.020.04.1.1 | reverse complement strand
GGATCCTGCTCCATCTCCCTGGCCAGCACGATCTTCTGCTGGTTGCCGCCGGAGAAGTTTGCGGTCTTCAGCCGCGGATTGCCGGGCCGGATGTCGTATTTCTCGATCTTGTCCTTCGCGTCGGCCATGATGGCATCGACGTTGAGGAACGGTCCCTTGAGATAGCGCTCGTCGTCGTGATAGCCGAGGATCGAGTTCTCGTGCTCCTCGAAGGCGAGCACCAGCCCGACATGGTGGCGGTCTTCCGGCACATGGGCGAGACCGCGGTCGCGCAATTCGCCGGGATCGGCCTTGCCGGTCAGGTCGATTGGCTTGCCGTCGAGCATGACCTCGCCCGAGACGGCGTGCCGGATGCCGGAGATCGCCTCAAGCAGCTCCGACTGGCCGTTGCCGGCCACGCCGGCGATGCCGACGATCTCGCCGCCGCGCACGTCGAAGGAGACGTCGTCGACCATGGTGACGCCGCGTGAATCCTTGACCGTCAGGTTCTTGACCGAGAGTTTTGTCGCACCGGCCTCCGACTGGCCCTTCTCCACCCGCAACAGCACGCGCCGGCCGACCATCAGTTCGGCCAACTCGCCGACCGTCGTTTCCCTGGTCACCCTGGTCGCCACCATGGTCCCCTGGCGCATGACCGAGACCGTGTCGGTAACGGCCATGATCTCGCGCAGCTTGTGGGTGATCAGCACCACCGTTTTTCCCTGTTCCTTCAGCTGCTTGAGGATGCGGAACAGATGGTCGGCCTCGGCTGGCGTCAGAACCCCTGTCGGCTCGTCGAGGATCAGGATCTCGGCGCCGCGATAGAGCGCCTTGAGGATCTCGACGCGCTGCTGCAGGCCGACCGGCAATTCCTCGATGATGGCGTCGGGATCGACCTCGAGGCCGTATTCGCGCTCCAGCCGTTCGAGCTCGGAGCGCGCCTTGGCGATGCTGCTCTTCAACAGCGCGTCGGTCTCGGCGCCGAGGATGACGTTCTCCAGCACCGTGAAATTGTCGACCAGCATGAAATGTTGGTGCACCATGCCGATGCCGAGCGCTATCGCGTCGTTTGGGGTGTTGATCGACACCGGCGTGCCCGCCACGCGGATTTCGCCGCTGTCGGCCTGGTAGAAGCCATAGAGGATCGACATCAGCGTCGATTTGCCTGCGCCGTTCTCCCCGACAATGCCATGGATGGTGCCGCGCGTGACTTCCAGGTTGATGTCGCGGTTGGCGCGCACGGCGCCAAAACTCTTGTTGATGCCTATGAGCTCGATTGCGGCTTGCGCCATGCAGCCTGTCCCACTCGTTATTTTTTTATCGCTTGGTCAAAATGCCTAGCATGATGCCCCGCCCGTGCCAATTGGCCGGAACGCCATTCACTCTCGACAAATCCCCCCGCGCTTGTCAATTTCGAAGGTGGCCGGGAGCTTCACATTCACAGAGACCGGGATGATGACGATGCCTGACGATCGGCTGACGACGCTGGAAATCCGCGCCGCCGAGCAGGAAAAGACGATCGAGGAACTGTCCGGCCAGATCGCCGAGCAGTGGACGGTGATCGAGCGCATGGAACGCAAGCTCGCCGCCCTTACCGACCGGTTCCTGGCCCTGGAGGAGCAGGCCGCTCCCGACGTGCCGGTGACCAAGCCGCCGCACTACTGAGCCTGCGGGGTCAGCGAGCGAGTTCGAGGAGAACGGTCATGGCCGGTGAAGGAGACCGCATCGCAAGGGCCGGCGACTATGTCTTCGGCCTGATGGACGAACGGGAGCGTGCTCGCGCCGAGCGCGACCTAGAGATCGATCCCGCCTTTCGCGACGCGGTGCTGCGGCTTGCCGAGCGCATGCGTGCTTTGGAGCCGCAGGGAGCGTCGGCCACGGCTTCGGATGAGCGCTGGCAGCTTGTGCAGCGCCGGCTTGGCGAATTGCCGCAAATGCGGTTTGCCGGGCTGGACAAGGGCGATGCGAAGCCGCAGCCGATCGTGATCAACAAGATCGAGCGCAAGCCTTATGGCGTCGGCCTGCATTCCCTTGGCGGCCGGCTCGGCCTGGCTATCGCGCTCGCCCTGGCGGCCGCCTTCGCGCTGGGCTATCTCGCCGGCACGCTATAGGGCGCACGACATCAAAAGCATCGGCTCGCCCTCCTGCTCGAAAGCTTCCGTGGCAGTCCAGCCAAGCGCTTCGTAGAAAGATCGTGCCTGCCAGGTGTAGAGATAGAGCCGGTTGACGCCGGCCGACGCGGCGTGGCCTTCTATGGCCCTGACCAGCGCCGTGCCAACGCCCTGCCCTCGATACGCCTCGTCAACAACAAGCCCGGCGAGCCACGGCGTCAGATCATGCGCGGGGTCGATCTCGTTGCGGACGAAGAGGCAACTTCCGATCGGCGAGCCGCCGAGGCGGGCGACGACAGCCGCCTCGAACCCGTCGCCTGCGATC
>NZ_RZSN01000337.1:0-2459 GCF_003997315.1 Mesorhizobium sp. M1A.F.Ca.IN.020.04.1.1 | reverse complement strand
CCAGCACCCGGCGGAAGCCAAAGAGTCTGAGCGTCGGCGTGGTCACCGCTTTCATCCCGAGGTTGCCGAGGAAGTAGGCCAGGATCAGCAGGCCGGCGTCCACCGGCCGCATGCCGAAGCCCACCTGGAAGAGCAGCGGCAGCAGGAACGGCGTGGCGTTGATGGCGACGCGGAAGATCGTGCCCGCCGAGAGCGTCGAGATGGCGAAGGTCGGCACTTTGAAGGGGGACAGGTCGAGCAGCGGATGCTTCACCCGCCGCAAGTGCCGCACGGCGAACCAGCCGACGGCGACGCCGGCGGCAACCAGGCCCACTGTCGGCAGCATGCCATCCTCGGGATGCGCAAGCCGTTCCAGCCCATAGAGCATCGCGGCGAGGCCGAGCGCGGTGAGGAAGAATCCCGGCCAGTCGAGCGGCCTGGTCTCGGATTCGCGATCGCCCGGAACGAAGCGCGCGACAAGCAGCAGCCCGGCGAGGCCGAGCGGAACGTTGATGAAGAAGTTCCAGTGCCAGGACAGATAGGTGGTGATGAAGCCGCCGAGCATCGGCCCGATCACCGGCGCGAACAAGGCCGGCCAGGTGATCAGCGCCGTGGCGGCAAGCAATTCGGACTTGGCGGCGTTGCGCAGCACCAGGATGCGGCCGACCGGCGTCATCAAGGCGCTGCCGAGGCCCTGAACGATGCGGGCGGCAACGAATTGCGTCAGGCTCTGTGAGTAGCCGCAGGCGATCGACGCCAGCGTGAACAGCCCGATCGCGACGAGGAAAATGTTGCGCGCGCCAAACCGGTCGGCAAGCCAGGCCGACAACGGCACGAACACCGCCATCGTCAACATGTAAGCGGTGATCCCGATGCTCATCGCCACTGCCGGCACGCCGAAAGACTGCCCCATCTGCGGCAGCGACGTCGAGATGATCGTCGAATCCAGCAACTGCATGAAAAAGGCGACGGCAACGATCAGCGCGACGCGCCGCGCCTGGCGCGCCGCCGTCGGCACGAACTGGGATACGGCCTCATTGTCGGGGATGCTGGTCATGACGCGCCGGTTGAACAGCATAAGGCTGAACCAGTCCAGAGCTTATCCAACAAACTTTCGTGTCGCCCCGCCGCCTGTTATGGATGAGCGCGGGCCGGACGAGGGAAATGCATGAAGCCGATCTATATCGACTACCTCAATGCTTTCGACATTGAAGCCCTTGGCCTGAGCGATGCCGAGATCATCGGCGCCGTCGAAGCCGGGCTCGTCGCCCAGGGCAAGGGCCAGACGGTGATCGAGCCGCGCGTCCATCTTGAGCCGGATCCGTCCTTCCGCGGTCATTTCAACGTGCTGCGCGGCTATGTGGCGCCGCTCGATGCGGCCGGCGTCAAGATCGTCGGCGATTATGTCGACAACTACCTGCACGCCCTGCCGTCCGAATTCGGCATACTCAACCTGTTCGACCCGCGCACCGGCGCGCCACGCGCCATCCTCGACGCCACCGTCATCACCGATATGCGCACCGGCGCGGTCACCGCCGTCGGCGCCAAGCATCTGGCGAAGAAATCATCCAGGGTGCTCGGCCACATCGGCGCGCGCGGCACCGCCTACTGGAACGTGCGACTGCTCGATCACCTGTTCGACTTCGACGAGATCCGCGTCCATTCGCGCCGCCCCGAAAGCCGCGACGCTTTCGCCGCGAAGCTTGCCGGCGACCTCGGCAAGCCGGTTGTCGCCGTTGCCGACTGGAAGAGCTGCGTGGAAGGCGCCGACATCGTTGTCGAAGCCTCGCGGCTACCGGAACCGCAACCCCTGCTCAAGACCGCCTGGATCAAGCGCGGCGCGCTGGTCGTGCCCTATGGCACGATGAGCGCCGTGGAGCTTTCGCTTACCGACATCATGCAAAAGATCGTCGTCGACGACTGGGGTCAGTGCAAGGGCGGCAAGTTCGGCTCGCTGCGCGCCCATGTCGAGACGGGACGGCTGAGCGAGGCGACGCTGCATGCCGAGCTCGGCCAGATCGCTGCCGGGCACAAAGCGGGCCGGCAAAGCGACGGCGAGACGATCCTGTTCTGGCATCGGGGTCTGTCGCTCTCCGACATCGCGCTCGGCAAGGCGATGCTGGCCAAAGCCGCGGAACAAGGCATCGGCCAGAGGCTGCGTTTCGCATGACCCCGCTCGTTCTCACCGGCGCCGGCGTCAGCATCGAGGACGTGGCCGCCGTGGCGCGCAGTGCAGGCAAGGTCGAGATCACGCCGGCGGTCATCGAGAAACTCGGCAAGGCCCGCCAGGTCCTCGATGACGCCGCTGCCGGCGGCCAGCAGATCTATGGGCTGAACACCGGGCTGGGCGCCAATCTCGGCACGACTGTCGAAGGCGATGCCGGTGCCTTCCAGCGCCAGCTTCTCGACGGACGCGGAGCTGCGGTGGGAAACCCATTGCCCGCCCAGCTCGTGCGCGCCGCAATGTTTGCCCGCATCGC
>NZ_RZSN01000336.1:0-2472 GCF_003997315.1 Mesorhizobium sp. M1A.F.Ca.IN.020.04.1.1 | reverse complement strand
GCGCCTACGATGCAGTCTATCTGGCGTTGGCGCTGGCGCGGTCTCTGCCGCTCGCCACGCTGGACCGCAAGCTGGCCGCTGCCGCGCGCGGCGAAGGCGCCGTCGTCCTGGGACCATTCGCCAATGACGGTTGAATTTGGCGATCCGGCAAACCGCGGCGTTGGTCAGCGCGCCGAAGCCCTCGACGCGCTGGCAACGGTGCTGCCCTTCGATCGCCGCGACTTTTTGGCCGAGCTCCTCACCGACGATGATGTCGCGACACTTCGGCACCTCGCCAAGGAAGGCATCGGCGAAAATTCGCTGCGCGCGCTCGCCTCCGACCTCGGCTATCTGGAAGCCTGGTCGCTGGCCGCCACTGGCCAGCCTCTCCCCTGGCCGGCGCCCGAAGCGCTGCTGATCAAGTTCGTCGCCCACCACCTCTGGGACCCGGCCAGGCGCGAAACCGATCTGGCGCACGGCATGCCGCAAGACGTGGCAGTTGCGCTGAAGGAGCAAGGCCTGCTGCGCAGCGACGGTCCGCATGCGCCCGCGACGGTGCGCCGGCGGCTGTCGAGCTGGTCGACGCTGACGAAATGGCGAGGGCTCAAGGGAAGATTCAACGCGCCGGGGCTCCAGAGCGCCATCAAACTCGCGTCTCGCGCCAGTGCCCGGCCGCGCGGCCGCAAGAGCCGCAAGGCAGTGACCGCCGACATTCTCGCCACCCTGCTGAAGGCCTTCGCGGGCGAAAAGCTGGTCGACGTCCGCGACCGCGCCCTGCTGCTCACCGCCTTTGCCTCCGGCGGCCGCCGCCGCAGCGAGGTCGCCCGCCTGCGCGCCGAGCAACTCAGGGACGAAGATCCGGTCCCCGTCGACCCGAAGGATCCGGACAGCGAGAGACTGCCGTGCCTGTCGATCCACCTCGGGCGCACCAAGACGACCCAAGCCGATACCGACGCCTTCGTGCTGCTCATCGGCCGGCCGGTTTCGGCCATGAAAGACTGGCTCGCGCGGGCCGGGATCACCGAAGGCGCCGTCTTTCGCGGCATCGACCGCTGGGGCAATCTCGAGCCGCGCGCCCTCACCCCCCAGGCCGTCAACATGATCCTGAAGCGCCGCGCCGCCGCGGCCGGCCTCGATGCGCAACTGTTTTCCGCGCACGGCCTGCGCGCCGGCTACCTCACCGAAACCGCCCGCCGTGGCATTCCCCTGGTCGAAGCCATGCAGCAGTCGCAGCACCGATCGATCAGCCAAGCTTCGCGCTACTACAACGACGCGGAACGGCAGCTGGGACGCGCGGCACGGCTGATTGTCTGACGCGTCCCCAGCCGTTCTCTCGGGAACATTGCTGCCGGCACAAAGGCGGCCCCTGTGCACTATTAGGACGCCGATTCACGGTAGCGGCTTGGCAGCATGCGCCCACTCTTCCTCCTTCCAAAGGCCGATCAAGTTCAAGGACCCGACGCCTCTCCCGGCTCGGGATCTGTTTCTATGGGACCGAGCGTGACCGACCTGCTTCCTTGATCCCTTGGATTCCCTTACAATCTCTTCCGGACACAGAGGAGTTCCGCCGTGAGCGAAGACGCCTTCAACATGTCGATCCGCAAGTTCCTGAAGGAAGTCGGCGTCACCTCCCAGCGCAAGATCGAGGAGATGGTGCGTGAAGGGCAAATCGGCGGCGAGAAGAAGTTGAACGTCCGCATGACGTTGACGGCGGAAGGCACCGGCCTCAACCACGTGGTGGACGGCGAGATCGAACTTCCATAGGCCGGGCGAAGCGACCAGACTACCCGGCCATTCTGGTCGGTGACCCATTAGCTCTCAAAGCAGCCATCAGCATCGGCCCGACCGAAAACTCCCCTGCCCTAGCCTTATCGGTCAGCACGCGCAGATAGCCGCCCGCAGAATTGATGTGCTGCGCCCGTTGCAGAATGCAGGCGATCACCATTGCCGCAGTTTCCTGCCCCATCACATGGCAGGCGTCCTCGTATGCGGAAGGCGACACGCCGAGATAACCGCGCACCTGGGCTGCGGTGACCATTAAATCGCGCCAGTTGCCAATCCCGTCGACGGCGTAATCCGCAATTTCCGGGCAGGCCTTCAGCACAATCCCTAGCGGATATGTCCTCGGGGGCTCTGCGGTCCTCGTCCTTGGCTCGGCCGTCGACCCGCTTTTTTCGAAAGCAGGTTCAAATTCAAAAATAGAGTCGGCATTTGAATTAGATTGCTGCCGCTCGCTTTGAGAGTCATTGCCGCTCGGATTCGTGGATTCCATATGAATTTCCAATAGCTTATCCACGTCGTCATGCAACGCGGCCAGATCGGCCACGATCGGTTCAAGTTCGGCAATGCATGCACGGCGCGGAATTGCCTCCACAACGCTGCGGAAACGCTTCCACAGGCCTCCCCAGTCGCCCGGCACGTCTTCGTTTACGGCCGCCTCGATCAGCTTGTGGATATCCCGGCGGTGTAGCGTAATGCGTTCCCTCATAAGCC
>NZ_RZSN01000335.1:0-2479 GCF_003997315.1 Mesorhizobium sp. M1A.F.Ca.IN.020.04.1.1 | reverse complement strand
GTAAGCGCTGTTCTCAGGCCACGGCCCTGAGTTCGGGAGCCGGGATGTAGGCCCAGGGCAGCAGGTCGTCGATCTGGCTGTTCGGGTGGCCATTGACGATCCTGGTGAGGACATCGGCGAGATAGCCGAGGGGCTCGACGCCGTTGAGTTTGCAGGTTTCGATCAGCGAGGCGACGACTGCCCAGTGTTCGGCGCCGCCATCGGAGCCTGCAAAGAGGGCGTTCTTCCGATTGAGCGCGATCGGACGAATGGAGCGCTCGACTGTATTGGAGTCGATCTCGATGCGGCCGTCGTCGAGGAAGCGGGTCAGGCCTTCCCAGCGCGAGAGCGTGTAGCGGATTGCCTCGGCGAGCTTGGTCTTCTGGCTAATCAGGCCGAGCTTTTCGCGCAGCCAAGGTTCGAGATCGGCAATGATAGCGCGGCTATTTTCCTGACGCATCGCGCGGCGTTCGTCAGCCGACCGGCCGCGGATGACGTCTTCGATCTTGTAGAGCTCGGCGATCCGTCTCAGCGCCTCGCTGGCAATCGGCGCGGGACCGGCTGCCGCCAGTTCATAGAAGCGCCGGCGCACGTGTGCCCAGCAGAAGGCGAGCGTCACGCCGCTTTTCTCGGCCAGCACGCGATAGCCGCCATAGCCGTCGACCTGAAGGATTCCGGTGAAGCCTGCGAGATGAGCGATCGGACGCTCGGCCTTTCGGTCCGGCGCATAGACATAGGCGACGCCCGGCGGGTCGCTTCCATTCCATGGGCGGTCATCGCGGGCATAGGCCCACAGCTGCCCAGTCTTCGTCTTGCCGCGGCCCGGATCGAGCACCGGCGCCGTGGTTTCGTCAGCAAAGAGCTTCGGTGAAGTCTTCAGCTTGCCAAGCAGCCGCTCATGCACCGGACGAAGGTGCCAGGCGGCGCGGCCGACCCAGTCGGCGAGCGTGGACCGGTCGAGATTGATGCCCTGCCGGGCATAGATCTGCGCCTGACGATAGAGCGGCAGGTGGTCAGCATATTTGGACACCAGCACCTGAGCGACCGTCGCCTCGGTTGGCAAACCGCTCTCGATCAGCCGGGCGGGCGCCGGAGCCTGAACGACCACATCCTCGCAGGCGCGGCAGGCATATTTGGGCCGGCGCACGACGATCACACGCAGCTGCGCCGGAACGATGTCGAGCCGCTCGCCCACGTCCTCACCTATCCGATGCAAGCCATTGCGGCAGCCCGGACAGGCATGGTCCTCGATGTCGACGACCATTTCCACCCGCGGCAGATGGGGTGGCAACGCGCCGCGGTTCGTCCGGCGCTTCCTGGCGCGCTCCAGACGCTCTGCGGGAGATGCTTGTTCATTCTCTTCCTCGTCGGCGGCCTCGATCTGCTCGGCCTCTTCGAGCCCCAGCAGCAACTGATCCTCGGGAAGCGTCTCAGCTCTTCGGCCGAAGCGGTGACGCTGCAATTCCTTGATGATCTGGATCAGGCGGGCGTTCTCGACGTCGCGCGCCAGGACCATCGCCTTCAGCGCGTCCGGATCGTCGGGAAGCTGGTCAGCCGCCATCGCCATGACCGGATCAGACCATATTCGCCGACATCCCGCGACAGCGGAATCCAGGCTGATTCACTTCGTCGCGGGTCAGCCCGCCTGAACCGGAACGCGGGTCCTGCGCGCCTCGTGGACCCGCCGCCAGTCGAGACCTTCGAGCAGCGCCGACAACTGCGCGGCCGTCAGCCGCATCATGCCGTCATGCACTTTCGGCCAGCGGAACTCGCCGTCCTCCAGACGTTTGGCGTAAAGGCAGACGCCGGTGCCATCCCAGAAGATCAGCTTGATCCGATCCGTCCGCTTCGCCCGGAAGACATAGACCGCGCCGCTGAACGGATCGGCGCCCATCGTCTCGCGCACAAGCGCCGCGAGGCCCTCCGCACCCTTGCGGAAGTCCACCGGCTTCGTCGCCACCATGACCTTGACCGCACCCGTCGGCCCGATCACGTCGTCGCCTTCAGCGCTCGGATTACAGCGGCCACCGTCCTGGTGTCGGCGCCACGGCCGACCCGCATAGCGACGCCGTCTATCTCCAGCTCGATCACACCGTCTCGGGCGGCTTTCTGCTTCCGCCGCCGCCTTGCCGCCGGTTCAGGCCTCGGCGCTGCAATCACCGCCGGAACAAACAACGATTCCGGTGCCGGCGCTTCCGCCAACGGCTGACGAGCGGCCCGACGCCAGGCGAACAGCTGCTGCGGGGACAAAGCGTATCGCCGCGCCACCGCGCTCACGGTCGCGCCGGCTTCGTAGCTTTCCGCCACGATCCGCGCCTTCTCCTCCGGCAGCCATTCGCGCCGCCGACCGGAGCCCGTGAACACCTCGAACCGGCGCGCGGGCTCGTGATCGCTGGATTTAAGCGTAAGCTCTGAAATCGTCATGTGTCGAAGCCCTCAAAGGCTCCGAACATCGTCCTTCACGCCGATCACCGAAAGGTGCCGTCGGGACATCGCTTAC
>NZ_RZSN01000334.1:0-2491 GCF_003997315.1 Mesorhizobium sp. M1A.F.Ca.IN.020.04.1.1 | reverse complement strand
GTAAGCGCTGTTCCGACAGCACCTTTCGCGCGTGACGCTGAGGAACGATGTTCGGAGCCTTTGAGGGCTTCGACACATGACGATTTCAGAGCTTAAGCTTAAGTCCAGGGATGAAGAGCCGGTTCGCCGGCTGGAGATCTTCACCGGCTCCGGTCGGCGGCGGGAATGGCTGCCGGACGAGAAAGCACGGATCGTGGCAGAAAGCTACGAGACCGGCGAGACCGTGAGCGCGGTAGCGCGGCGATATGCCTTGTCCCCGCAGCAATTGTTCGCGTGGCGTCGGGCTGCTCGTCAGCCGTTGGCGGCATCGCCGGCACCCGAACCGCTCTTTGTTCCGGCGGTGGTGACGGCGCCGCCTCCGGAACCCGCGCCGAAGCGCCCAGCACAGCCGCGGAAGCGGAAGGCGAGCCGAGATGCTGGCCTGATCGAGCTTGAGATCGACGGCATCGCCATGCGGGTTGGCCGCGGCGCAGACGCCAGGACGGTTGCGGCGGTGATCCGTGCGCTGAAGGCAACGTCGTGATCGGGCCAACGGGCGCCGTCAAGGTCATGGTGGCCACGAAGCCGGTGGACTTCCGCAAGGGGGCGGAGGGGCTGGCTGCGTTGGTGCGCGAGACGATGGGCGCCGATCCGTTCAGCGGCGCGGTCTATGTGTTCCGGGCGAAACGAACGGATCGGATCAAGCTGATCTTCTGGGACGGCACCGGCGTCTGCCTCTATGCGAAGCGGCTGGAGGATGGCGAGTTCCGCTGGCCGAAAGTGCAGGATGGCGTGATGCGGCTGACGGCCGCCCAGTTGTCGGCACTGCTTGAGGGGCTTGATTGGCGGCGCGTCCATGAAGCCCGCCGGACGCGCGCTCCGGCGCAGGCGGGTTGATCCGCGACCAAGTGAATCAGCCTGGATTCCGCTGTCGCCCGGAACTGGCGAATATGGTCTGATCCGATCATGGCGATGACGGCGGACCAGCTTCCCGACGATCCGGATGTGCTGAAGGCGATGGTCCTGGCGCGCGATGTCGAGAATGCCCGCCTGACCCAGATCATCAAGGAATTGCAGCGTCACCGCTTCGGTCGCCGCGCAGAGAGCCTGCCTGAAGACCAACTGCTCCTTGGCCTCGAGGAGGCCGAGCAAATCGAAGCGGCCGGCGAGGAAGAGGCCGAACGTGCCGATCCGGCCAAACGAACGCAGCGCACCGCAAAGCGGCGGGCGAACCGGGGTGCGCTGCCGCCGCATCTGCCGCGCATCGAGATGGTCGTCGACATCGAGGACCATGCCTGCCCGTGCTGTCGCAACGGGCTTCACCGGATCGGCGAAGACGTTAGCGAACGGCTCGACATCGTGCCGGCGCAGCTGCGCGTGATCGTCGTGCGTCGGCCCAAATATGCCTGCCGTGCCTGCGAGGACGTTGTCGTGCAGGCTCCAGCGCCCGCCCGGCTGATCGAAGGCGGTCTGCCAACCGAGGCGACGGTCGCCCAGGTTCTGGTCTCCAAATATGCCGATCACCTGCCGCTCTATCGTCAGGCGCAGATCTACGCCCGGCAGGGTATCAACCTCGACCGATCCACGCTCGCCGACTGGGTCGGCCGCGCCGCCTGGCATCTGCGTCCAGTCCACGAGCGGCTGCTGGAGAAGCTGAAAGCCTCGCCGAAGCTCTTTGCCGACGAGACCACGGCGCCGGTGCTCGATCCCGGCCGCGGCAAGACCAAGACCGGGCAGCTCTGGGCCTACGCCCGCGATGACCGACCATGGAACGGAAGCGACCCACCGGGCGTCGCCTATGTCTATGCGCCGGACCGAAAGGCGGAGCGACCCATCGCTCATCTGGCGGGCTTTGCCGGAATCCTGCAGGTCGACGGATATGGTGGCTATCGGGTGCTCGCCGACAAGAGCGGCGCAACGCTCGCCTTCTGCTGGGCGCACGTGCGCCGGCGCTTCTACGAACTCGCCGCAGCCGGTCCGGCGCCGATCGCGAGCGAGGCGCTGCGGCGCATCGCAGAGCTCTATCGCGTCGAGGACGACATCCGCGGCCAGCCGGCAGACGCACGTCTTGCCGTGCGCCAGGAAAGGAGCCGACCGATCCTGGCCGAGCTCGAGCTGTGGCTGCGCGAGAAGCTCGGCCTGATCAGCCAGAAGACGAAGCTCGCCGAGGCGATCCGGTATACGCTGTCACGCTGGGAGGGACTCTCGCGCTTCCTCGACGACGGCCGCATCGAGCTCGACTCCAATACCGTCGAGCGGTCGATCCGCCCGATCGCGCTCAACCGAAAGAACGCCCTCTTCGCCGGCTCTGACGGCGGCGCCGAGCACTGGGCCGTCGTCGCTTCGCTGATCGAGACGTGCAAGCTGAACGACGTCGAGCCGCTCGGCTACCTCGCCGACGTGCTCGCCAGGATCGTCAACGGCCACCCGAACAGCCAGATCGACGAGCTTCTGCCCTGGGCCTTCATCGCCGCTCCCGAGCTTAAGGCCGTGGCCTAAGAACACCGCTTAC
>NZ_RZSN01000333.1:0-2501 GCF_003997315.1 Mesorhizobium sp. M1A.F.Ca.IN.020.04.1.1 | reverse complement strand
CATCATAGCGGTCCTGGACCTCTGCAAGCGCTGAGTCCAACCTCGTGAAAAACACCCGCCCAAGATCACGCGTTCCTTTTTCGGCGAGGATAAGGGGCGTGTCGTACTCGAACTCCTGCAACTCAAGCGCTGCCGGCACGATATCGAGCCCAGGTAAGTTCGTCGCCTTTATGAGCACGGACAGCGGCTTCCGATGGTCGTCGTAACGAAGAGCTTCGTATAGGCTTTCGTCCTGATCGACTTCTGGCTGGAACCCATGCAGGGCAGAAAGTGATGCCTGCGGATCCAGATCGATCGCAAGCACCCGATGCCCTGTCAGAGCGAGGTGCTGTCCGAGATGGGCTGCCGTCGTTGTTTTGCCGGAGCCGCCTTTGAAATTCACAACAGCAATAATCTGAAGGTGTTCTGTTCCGCGGCGGTGGGGAACGTACTTCTTCACGTCCGACCGTCCGTTTCTGTCCAGCCAATGCCGCATCTCGAGCATTTGCGCGGCTGTATAGGAGCGACGCCCCGTCGATGTGACCGCCGGCTGCGGCCCCTTGCCCTCCAGGGACAAGTTCTTCAGGTGTCCCGAACTAATGCCCAGATAGCTGGCGGCCTCCGAAAGCTGGAAGGCACGAAGGGTCTTCTTCGCGTCAGGCGGAAAGCTGTCGAGCCGATGCTTCTGCAGCCTCCTTGACAATTCGCCGCCCTGCTTCAGGATCAGTTCGTCGAAGTCGGCGAGAGCGCTTGTGAACGTGGGTGCGATATTCATCGTTGCGAATTCCAAAATGCGAATTTCCGTTGTATTCGCTTAGAAAGCGCATTTAGCTCTGATTCGAGTGGTACGACAAGGAATTTAATGTTAACAAAAGGTTAACGTCGATTCGCGCAATGCCGGTTTACTGCCGTAAACTTTCACGTGGAACACTTGGCGGCGCAGTTCTGCGAATCGTTCCCATGGGCTCTGGAGTTTACTTTAGTAAACCCGCGCCACTGATCACAATCGTGATGTGATCTCCATGAGTTGCACACATCATCTGGCGCTTTGGCCGATCAATCGCGTCTTTGCCGACACTTCGCTTTAGGTCCGCAAAACCGGCCGTCAAGGCGACCGCTACACGGCGGCAAGCCGTGTCTTGACCGGCGTCCCTGTGCCTTAAGATCATCGACGGGCAGCTCTGCCCGTCGATCGGTCAAACGCAAAGACTGGAGCCTACTGCATTAGGCAGCTGTCAGTCCGGCTCCCGGTTGGAGGGCCGTGAGATAATCGGCGGCAACCTGCGCCTTGGCAGCCGCCGTGATGATCGCGCGCTTATCATTTTTTAGCACGGCCACCCAGCTCGCCAAGTAGGCGGCGGTATTGTCCCGCGGATCATGGTCTACGCCAAGATCGGCGCATAAAAAGGCCGCGGTACATTCCGCTATGCACTCTTCCATCGCGTATGCTTCATTGCCGAACCGACCGGTCAGATCCCGGTCAAGGCGATGCTTAGCCCCCGAAAAATGTGCAAGCTCGTGCAACAGGGTCGAATAAAGATGGACCTCGCTGTCAAACCGCTCGCGGTCCGGCATGAGAATGTCGTCGATGGAAGGCCGATAGCAGGCTTTCGTGCCGCCATAACTGACCTTCGCGCGGGTATTTCCGACGAAGGCCTCGACGGTGTCGATGTGTGGAACCGGAGACGTCGGCAGCTCCTCGGCCGGGCTGAAAAACTGGTCGGGAAGGCTGTCGATCTGCTCGACATTGAAGACGGTATAGCCCTTCAGATACGGAATGGCGCGGTCCTCATCGTCCTCGTGGTCCTTTGGGGTGAACGTGCCGTATTTGACGACGAGCGTGCCTTTCTCGCCCTTGCGGACCTGAGCGCCGAGATCCTGCGCTTGCCGATAGGTCATCCAGGTATTTTCCTCGTAGCCGAACGTCTGACCGGCGACCCACAACATCAGGACGTTGATGCCGCGGTAGGCTTCGCCGGTTGCGCGGCGCGGGGTCAGTGAGCGGCGGGCATTGCCGCGCCAGGGGCGAATCCAAGGCTTGGTGCCGGCCCCAAGCTGCTCGACAATGGTATCCGTGATGCGCTGGTAATTGTCCTTGATGCTCTGCATGGCCGTCTCCATCCGTTGGTTGACGGCAGGGAACGGAGATAGCCGAAACGAGCCCACGCACCCGAAGGGCCGAAACGGTAGAGGAGGACCGCGAAGCGGTTGCGTGGGGGAGGGGCTATCGTAGCTTGTCCGTCAAATCACCCAACGGACGGAGACGGCCAAAGCATGGACACCTGCGGCTGCTACGGCGCCATGAGCAACTTGTAGGCGACGATCGCCGTCATCGCTCGCGGTCGTCGTCGCGCTCTCTCGCGCGCTGCGCCGCCATATCAGCCTCGATTGCCTTCAACGCGGCGCCGGAATGCTGCTGTGATGCTTCGGCCCTTTCCGACCGCGACTGTGCCTGGATGTCCTGCGGATCGCGGCTGAGGCGGGAAAAGACCGATCTGGCGGTGGGGGGGATAACCGCCTCG
>NZ_RZSN01000332.1:0-2561 GCF_003997315.1 Mesorhizobium sp. M1A.F.Ca.IN.020.04.1.1 | reverse complement strand
TCGAGGCGCTGCTCAGCCGCGCGAGCGGCAAGCGGAAGCGCAAGAAGCACCGCTCGCAGACGCGCAAGTTCGAGGCCGTCGGCAGCTTCCGCCGTATCGAGGGGCGAAGCCGCAAGGAGGTCGACAGGTTGCTCGACGCTTTCTTCGACATGAAGCAGGCGCGCTTCGCCAAGATGGGCATCGCCAACGTGTTCGGCGATGAAGGCGTGCGCGCCTTCTTCCGGGCGCTGTTTGCCGATGCGCTTGCCGAGCAGGAGCCATCCTTCCTGCTGCACGGGCTGGAGGTAGCGGGAAAACTTCGCGCCGTTACCGGCTCCAGCCGCTCAGGCAAGCGCCTGATCTGCGAGTTCGGCGCGATCGCCGAGGATGATCTCGCCTTCACCAGCCCCGGCGACTTCCTGTTCTTCGACAACATCCAGGAAGCCTGCGAGCAAGGCTTCGACCTCTATGATTTCTCGGTCGGCGACGAGCCCTACAAGCGGCTCTGGTGCGACATCGAGGTCCAGCATTTCGAGGTGCTGATGCCGCTGACGCTGAAAGGTCGCGTGCTAGCCACAGGGTTGCGGCAAGGCGCGCGGGCGAAGGCCCTCATCAAGAACAGTCCGACGGTGTGGAAACTGACCAAGAGCTTGCGCCGGAAGGCTGCCGGACAGGCCACCCCTATTGTTGCCGAGGACGACGCCTGACCGTCGTCCGTCAGCCCGAGACTCAAATCCGAGGGCTTCGCGGGCGATATCTGTTCAGGCCGCCGACCGGCGTCCGGGCAACGGATCTCCCGGTTCATGGCCAACCGGCGTGACCAGCGTGACATCCGGATAGCCGTTCTCGATCAGCTTGACCGCCGCCTGCGTGACCTCGTCATCGGCTTCGAGCATCGACAGGAAGACTTCCGTGCCATCGCCAACCAGGCGGCTGATGCCTTGTGCGTCGGCAGGGCCGCATTCGACGACGACGAGGTCGTAAGCCGTGGTCAGCGACTGCATGATGATCGGCAGCCGGTCGGCGGCGCGCATGGCGCGGATAGGATCGGCGGTACCGACCGGAATCACATGCGCGTCCGAATAGAGATCGGGATGGATGACGTCGCTGAACTGCGCCTCGGAGGCCAGCAGATTGGTGATGCCGGGAAGCAGTCCGCTGTCCAGCATCGGGCGCGAGGCGGCGCCCGAGGCGGTGAGATCGAGCAGGAGCACCCGGAGGCCCGCATCCGACACTTCGCGCGCCACCAGCACGGCGGTGGCGGCGGCCTCGTCACCTTCCGGGGAGACAAAGATGGCGCGCGCGGCACCCGAGGCAATCAGCTTTTCCGCCGCCTTCTCGACATCGATCTCGCCAAGTCTCGGCTGCCATGACCGGCGCGCTTCGGGCTGTGCCGGGTCTGGTGGATCTACCGGCTCGGCAGGCGCTGCCTCCATGACGGTGCCCTGCCCGATCCGCTCGTCAGCGACCGAATCGTCGCTAGCTTCATCTTCGGCATCGGCGAGCGCCGGTTCGGTGCGCGCCACCGGCATCGCCACCTGTTCGATCGGCTCGAATCGGGCTCCGGCGGCCGGACGCATGGCACGGCCGGAGAACAATTCCCTCAGAAGCGTGCTGATCGCCATCAGCAGCAGCGACGCGGCGGCGGCAGCACCAGTGATCGGGCCGATCTTCGGGAAATACGGTTCGGTCGGCACCTGTGCTTTCGAAAGCAGACGGGCGTCGACCGGCAGATAGTTGCGGTCCGCGCGCGAAGCCGCCTCGCGGTAGCTTGCCATATAGGATTCGAGCTGCTGGCGCTGGGCATTGGCGTCGCGCTGCAGCGCATCGAGCTCCACCTGCTGCTCGCCGGCACGGGCCGAAGCGGCTTTCAGCGTGTTGACCTCCTGGACCAGCTGGTCCTCACGAGCTTTGGCGGTCTGTGCCTGAGTCGCCAATCCCTTGAGGATCTTCTGCGCCTCGTTGCGGATCTGGCCATTGAGATCGGCAAGCTGCGACTTCAGCGCCCGGATGCGAGGATGGTTGTCGAGCAGCGTCGTCGACAGATCGGCAATATTGGTCCTGAGCTCTACCTGCCGCTCGAGCAGGCGCTGGATCAGCTCGGAAGACAGAACTTCCGGCACGCTGTCCAGCGTGCCGCCATTCTGCAGCGCCTTGCGCACGCTGTCAGCGGTCGCCTCTGCGGCGGCGCGATTGGCGCGCACCCGGGAAAGCTCGCTCGACAGTTCCGAGAGCTGCTGCGTCGCGAGGACCGAATTGTTGCCGCCCATCAACAGGTCGGATTGCGCGCGATAGGCGGCAACCTTGGCTTCGGCATCCTTCACCCGATTCTGCAGATCGGTGATTTCCGGGCCGAGGAAGCCTGTGGCGGCGGTGTTCGATTCCATCTTCGCAATGCCTTTTGAGGCAAGGTAGGCCTGCGCAATGGCGTCCGCGACCTGGGCGGCGAGCTTTGGATTGTTCGAGGAGAACTCAACGGCAATTACGCGGGATTTTTCAACGCCGTAGACGTTGAGCTTATCGTGCATTGCCTTGAGCACGCGCTCTTCCGGCGGGATGTCGAAGGGGTCGCTCTTCAGGCC
>NZ_RZSN01000331.1:0-2595 GCF_003997315.1 Mesorhizobium sp. M1A.F.Ca.IN.020.04.1.1 | reverse complement strand
GTCGAGCACGATGACATCGGCATTCCTGCCAAGCGCGGCAAGTGCGGCCGAAAACCCGCCGATGAAGGCGACATCGGCCGAACCCTCGAGGATGTCGCGGCCCGGGTCGTCGCCGGTGTGGACAAGCAGGTCCGCGTCGGCGATGCGGCCCTCGAAGACGCCGGGCGCGGAGATGGCCTCACCGTCGGCGCCGCCATAGGCATGCGAGGTTGCTTCGAGATAGGCGCGGCCGATCTCTTCGCGCGCGCTCCATTCGCCGCGCGACAGCAATTCCTCGACTCCGGCGCCGTAAGTGCCGGGCGAGGTGCCGAAAATGCGCGGACCAATTTTGCCTTGGGCACGGGCCGCGGCGGCAAGCGGATTTTCCGAATCGTCCTCGTCGCGACCGGCGACGGCGCTGGCGGCGGCGCCGATCAGCGCGATCTGGGTCGGGAACATATCGCGAAACAGGCCGGAGATGCGCCAGGTGACGTCGACGCGCGGGCGGCCGAGGGCGGCCGGCGGCATCACCTCGATGCCGGTGACGCGGCCCGTTGCGGCATCCCATTGCGGCCGGCAGCCCATCAGCGCCAGGCCTTGCGCGATCTCCTCGCCGCCGGTGCGCAACGAGGCGGAGCCCCAGAGGTCGATGACCAACGAGCGCGGCCAGTCGCCATGGCTCTGCATGTAGCTGCGCACGACTTCTTCCGCCGCCGCCTGCCCGAGATCATAGGCCGTCGACGTCGGCATGGTGCGCGGATCGGAGGTGAAAAGGTTGCGGCCGGTGGGCAGGACATCGGAACGACCGCGCGCCGGCGCGCCTGCCGGTCCGGCCTTGATGTGACGCCCGTCGAGCGCAGCGAGCAGGGCGTCTTTTTCGGTCTCGGCGCTTTGGCGGCGCAGTGGATCGGCCTCTTCTTCCGGCGCGCGGCCATAGACATGCAGCCCGTCCTTGACGGCAAAATCCTTGAGGTCGCACAGCCACGCGTCGATGCGGCGCAGCGCCTCGTCCGGCACATCGGTTCCGGCAACTCCGGCTTCGGCAGCCAGCCCGGATTTCTCCGCTGTCTCGACGATGAGCCTGGCCAGACGGTCGCGGCGGCGGCGGTCGAGCCCGTCGGCTTGTGCGTATTCGTCGACCAGCCGCTCAAGCCTCTGTTGCGCCTCGTCGAGCCCGGCGCCGGTCAGCGGCGGCGGCAGGTGACCGAGCGTGACGGCCGAGATGCGGCGCTTGGCCTGCGCCGCCTCGCCGGGATTGGAGACGATGAAGGGATAGACAACCGGCAGCGAGCCGGTGACGATCTCGGGAAAGCAGGTGTCGGAGAGCGCGACCGTCTTGCCCGGCAGCCATTCCAGCGTGCCATGCGCGCCGACATGGACGATGGCGTGGACGCCGAGCGACTTTTGCAACCACAGGCCGAAGGCGATCAGCTCGTGGCGCGGGGGAAGGGTCGGGTCATGGTAGTCAGCGCGGCGGTCTGCGGAGCGGCCACGGTCGGGGGCCAGCGCCACGGTGACGTTGCCAAAGATGGCGGCGCGGAAGGGGAAGCTTGCGGAAGGAGGCGCTTGAACACCCCCCTCTGTCCTGCCGGACATCTCCCCCTCAAGGGGGGAGATTGGCAGTTTCGCTGACGGCGCTTCTCCTCCAGCGTTGATGATTGGCGAAAGCATCGATGCAGGCGCAATCTCCCCCCTAGAGGTGGAGATGTCCGGCAGGACAGAGGGGGGCGCATTGACGTGAGCTTTGTCGTTGGCTCTCCCCCACGCTGCCTCAACCGTGTCGCGTGCACCTTCGGGAAGCGCTGCCGAAAAGGCGAGATATTCCTGTAAGGTGAGACCAAGTCCACCCACCTCCAACACATCCAGCAGCCCGCGTGGCGATTGTGGAATCCCATCAACCGCATAGCCCTGTTCCTTCAGGTCCTGCAGCATGGCGAGCACGCTCGACGGCACATCCAGGCCGACAGCATAGCCGGTGCGTCCGGGCGCGCTTGGATAATCCGGAATCAGGATCGCCAGCTTGCGTTCCGCCCGCTCCGTCCGTTGAAGGCGAATGATCGCCGCGACGCGAGCGGCGACCTGGGCGACGCGATCCGTTTCCGGTCGGTTGGCGAAGGCGCGGAAGGCCAGCGCCGGATCGGCGTCGATCTCGCCCTTGAAGGAGATCGCGCCGGCGAGGATACGGCCATCGAGCTCGGGCAGCACGACATGCATGGCAAGGTCGGCGGGCGCCAGGCCGCGCTGGTTTTTCTCCCAGACTTCGCGCCGCGTCGTGGCGACGATGACCTGGAACACGGGCACGCCGGCACGGTCGAAGAGCGTTTCGGCACCAGGCTCGGCACCGGAAGCGAAGGCGGTTGCAGTGACGATGGCGGACGGGTTCAACGAGGTGATGGCGGTTTCGACGAAAGCCAGCGATACCGGGTCCTTGAGGCTCGAAACAAAGATCGGCATTGGCGTCATGCCCTGCGAGCGAAGGGCATCTGCGAGTGCATCGATTGGCGCGACGTCCGCGGCAAGCAGCATCGAGCGGTAGAAGAGGATGGGGATGACGGGGGCACCGACGCTGTCGATGTTGAGCTCCGCCACACCCCCCTCTCTCCTGCCGGACAGAGG
>NZ_RZSN01000032.1:0-40147 GCF_003997315.1 Mesorhizobium sp. M1A.F.Ca.IN.020.04.1.1 | reverse complement strand
AAACATCTTGGCTGCCCATCCCCTCGACAAACCAATCGCCAGCAAGATGCGCAGGGCCAACTGGAGCAAAGACTTCTTCTATGAACTCTTTACTCATATGCGATAGCCCTGCCTCGAGGGGGGAGATTACCGGTGCTTCCCGTGCTCTACTCCCCCTCGGGAACCCTCGCCAT
This sequence comes from Mesorhizobium sp. M1A.F.Ca.IN.020.04.1.1, assembly GCF_003997315.1. NCBI lineage: Bacteria > Pseudomonadati > Pseudomonadota > Alphaproteobacteria > Hyphomicrobiales > Phyllobacteriaceae > Mesorhizobium > Mesorhizobium sp. M1A.F.Ca.IN.020.04.1.1. Next base: position 39,974 of record NZ_RZSN01000032.1, on the reverse strand, counting down.
GATTCGCGCTCTGCTCGCCGCTCTTCTCCTCACCGCGCCGGCCTTCGCCGCCGACATGTCGGTCTTTGTCCGCAACCAGCGCTCCGACGGCGTCGCGCTGGAACTGTTCAGCCGCGACAGCGAAAAGGTCTGGCCGGGCGGCGACAAGGTTTTCTTGATCCGGCCGCAGGCGCGCAAATCCGTGCCGATCTCCTGCGAGCCCGGCGAGCACATCTGCTGGGGCGCCTGGGTGGTCGGCAACGATTCCGTCACCGCCGGCGTCGGCCCCGACAACGACCAGCCCTGCGACACCTGCTGCTTCATCTGCGTCGAGCATTCGACCGAGACGGTGGACCTGGCGGAGTAGGGCACCCCTTCTCCCCTTGTGGGAGAAGGTGGCTCGGCGCGCAGCGCCGAGACGGATGAGGGGTGTTGGACGGAGTGCGATGTTGGAGAATTGGACGAAATGAGGCCGAGTCTTCCGCCCTGCCGCATCAACCCGTAACCCCGGCCAAGCGCAATTTCGCTCGTCGGATGCGCCGCGAGTCGACAGAGGCGGAGGGTCGTCTGTGGCAGGAGCTGCGCGGCCGCCGTCTCGACAAGATCAAGTTCCGCCGGCAGGTGCCAGTGGGTAGATTCGTCGCCGACTTCGTTTGCGCCGAGGCTCGGCTTATCATCGAAATCGATGGCAGTCAGCATGCGGACTCGCCCCACGACCAGGAGCGCGACGCCGAATTGAAGGCGAAGGGATTTCGCGTGTTGAGGTTCTGGAATGACGACGTTCTGAAGGACCTCGATGCTGTCTGCGATACCATCATTGCCTATGTGCGGGACGAAGATCTGCAGCCTTGGCGATGATGCCGATGGGCGTATTTGCCTAGCTGGAGCACCCCTCATCCGTCTCGGCGCTGCGCGCCGATCCACCTTCTCCCACAGGGGGAGAAGGGAGCTTGCCCCTCCCTTGGCCCATCGCTCCCGCCTTTATCCGCCGGCCCGTATCGGCTAAGGGGCAGGCACCAAACCTCTTGCCCGGACTTGCCACCGCCAAATGACCGCCAAGCCAAAACCGCTCTTCCTCGGCATCGACACCGGCGGCACCTATACCGATGCCGTGCTGTGGTCGGAGGAGGGCGGGCCCCTGGACAACCCGAGCAAGGGCAAGGTGCTGGCCAAGGCCAAGGCGCTGACGACGCGCCACGACCTCGCCGTCGGCATTTCCGGCGCGGTCGACGCGGTGCTGGAAAAATCCGGTACCGACCCGGCCGCGATCAAGCTGGTGTCGATGTCGACCACGCTTGCCACCAACGCGCTGGTCGAGGGCCAGGGCGGGCGCGTGGCGCTGGTGATGATCGGCTTTTCCGAGGCCGACCTCGCTCGCGACGGGCTGAAGACGGCTCTCGGCAGCGATCCGGTGGTGTTCTGCCCCGGCGGCCATGACGTGTACGGCAATGCCGCCAAGCTCGATCTTTGCGGCCTCGAGGCGGCATTGCCGGAGCTCGGGCGTTCGGTGTCGGGCTTCGCCGTCTGCGCCTATTTCGCCACCCGCAATCCGGCGCATGAGCTCGCCGCGCGCGACCTGATCCGTGAAAAAACCGGCCTGCCGGTCACCGCCAGCCACGAGCTTTCGGCCAAGCTCGGCGGTCCGCGCCGCGCGCTGACCACGCTGCTCAACGCCCGGCTGATCTCGATGATCGACCGGCTGGTCGCGGCGACCGAAAGCTTTCTTGGCCGGCGCGGCATCACCGCGCCCCTGATGGTGGTGCGCGGCGACGGCGCGCTGGTGTCGGCGGCTTTCGCCCGCCAGCGGCCGATCGAGACGATCCTCTCCGGCCCGGCCGCCAGCCTGGTCGGCGCCCGCCACATGACCGGGCTGGACGACGCCATGGTGTCGGACATCGGCGGCACCACCACCGACGTTGCGGTGCTCGATAGCGGCCGGCCGCGGCTCGATCCGGAAGGCGCCACCGTCGGCGGCTTCCGCACCATGGTCGAAGCCGTCGCCATGCGCACCTTCGGCCTTGGCGGCGACTCCGAAGTGGCGCTGGAGGACGGCGCGCTCGACCCGAAGATCCTGCTCGGGCCGCGCCGCCTGGTGCCGCTGGCGCTGGCCGGCCTGGCGCATGGCGAGGCGGTCACCGCCGAGCTGGAGCGGCAGCTGCGCGCGCCGAATCCCGGCCGCATGGACGGGCGCTTTGCCGTGCGCACCGGCGTGCCGGATCGCCTCGCCGCCGGCCTCACCGCGCCGGAAGCGAAACTCTACGAGGCGATCGGCGCCACCCCGCTGGCGCTCGACCGGCTGCTCAGCTCCAACGCCCAGAACGCCACGCTCAACCGGCTGGTGGCGCGCGGCCTGGTGCACATTTGCGGCTTCACGCCGTCCGACGCCGCCCATGTGCTCGGCAAGCAGTCGAACTGGGATCCCGCCGCCGCCCGTCTCGGCGCCGAGCTGTTTTCCCGCCGCCGCGACGGCCGCGGCCAGGCGATCGCCGCGACGCCGGAAGCGCTCGCCCAGCGCGTGCTCGTCACGCTGACGCGCTGGTCGGCCGAATATATTCTCGAAACCGCCTTCGCCGAGGACGGGCTGGACGGCGCCGCGACCGTCGCGCACGCGCTGGTGCAGCGCGCCGTCGATGCGCATCCCGGCATCGCCCGCTTCAGCGTCGCGCTCGACCGGCCGGTGATCGGCCTCGGCGCCTCGGCGCCGCTGCATTACGCCGGCCTGCCGCCGCTGATCGGCAATGGCTGCATCGTGCCGGAGGACACCGACGTCGCCAACGCGCTCGGCGCGGTCGTCGGCCAGGTGCGGGTCTCAGCCGAAGCCCGCGTCAGCCAGCCCAGGGAAGGGCTTTTCCGGCTCGCCTCGGGGCAGACGGTGCGCGACTTCACCGAGGAGGAGAAGGCGATCGCCGCGGCGGAAGCCGACGTGCGGGCGATCGTCGCCGAACGCGCGAAGAATGCCGGCACCGACAGCGCCGAAATCGATGTGTCCACCGAGTTCAAGGTCTCGACGGTCGAGAACCAGCGCATGTTCATCGAGGCGCATGTGGTGGCGGTGGCCTCAGGGCGCCCAAGGATTGCGATGTGAGCGCGCCTTCCCCCTTCTCCCCTTGTGGGAGAAGGTGTCGCCGGAGGCGACGGATGAGGGGTGCTCCAGGGAACACCAGCGCCGCACTCCGCTGGAACACCCCTCATCCGTCTCGGCGCTTGCGCGCCGATCCACCTTCTCCCACAAGGGGAGAAGGGAAACCGCGCCGCACCTTCACCCTAAGCCGAATTGACCCTTGAACCCCAAACATGTCAAAGCCCCGGCAAAGCCTACCCATCTGGAGACGTGCTGATGACCGACCGCATCGAGATCGCCGGGTTGCAGATTGCCCGGGAGCTCCATGACTTCGTCGCCGAGGAGGCAGCAGTCGGCACCGGCATCGATCCGGAAAAGTTCTGGGAGGGCTTTTCCGCCATCGTCCACGACCTCGCGCCGAAGAACCGCGCGCTGCTCGCCAAGCGCGACGCCATGCAGGAGAGGCTGGACGACTGGTACCGCGCCAACGGCGCGCCGGTCGACATGGAGCTGTACAGAACTTTCCTCGAGGAGATCGGCTATCTGGTGCCGGAAGGCCCGGCCTTCAGCGTCTCGACCGAAAATGTCGATCCGGAGATCGCGGTCGTCGCCGGGCCGCAGCTGGTCGTGCCGGTGATGAACGCGCGCTATGCGCTCAATGCCGCCAATGCGCGCTGGGGCTCGCTTTATGACGCGCTCTACGGCACCGACGCCATTCCCGAGACCGCAGGTGCCGAAAGAGCCAAGGCGTTCAATCCCACGCGCGGCGCCAAGGTGATCGCCTGGGTCAGGGACTTCCTCGACCAGTCCGTGCCGCTCACCACCGGCAAATGGGCCGGCATCAACGGGCTCTCGGTGGCGAACGGCGCGCTGAAGGTCGGCGAAGGCGCCGGCGCCACCACGCTTGCCGACCCGAAGCAGTTCGTCGGCTACCGCGGCGACGCCGCCACGCCGGAAGCCGTGCTTCTGGTAAAGAACGGCCTGCATATCGAGATCGTCGTCGACCATGCCAGTCAGATCGGCAAGACCGATGCGGCCGGCATTGCCGACGTCGTCCTCGAGGCCGCCCTGACCACCATTCAGGATTGCGAGGATTCGGTCGCCGCGGTCGATGCCGAGGACAAGGTCGTCGTCTATCGCAACTGGCTCGGGCTGATGAAGGGCGATCTGGCGGAAGAGATCACCAAGGCCGGCAAGAGCTTTGTCCGCAAGCTAAATCCGGACCGCCGCTACACGGCGCCGAATGGCGGCCAGCTGCTGCTGCCCGGACGCTCGCTGATGCTGGTGAGGAATGTCGGCCACCTGATGACCAATCCGGCGATCCTCGACCGCGACGGCAACGAGGTGCCGGAAGGCATCATGGACGCGGCGCTCACCGCGCTGATTGCGCTGCACGATGTCGGCGACAACGGCCGCCGCGCCAACTCCCGTGCCGGCTCGATGTATGTGGTGAAGCCCAAGATGCACGGGCCGGAGGAAGTCGGCTTCGCCGTGGAAATCTTCGATCGCGTCGAGGCCCTGCTCGGCATGGCCAAGAACACCATCAAGATGGGCATCATGGACGAGGAGCGGCGGACCACCGTCAACCTCAAGGAAGCGATCCGCGCCGCAAGGGAGCGCGTCGTGTTCATCAACACCGGCTTCCTCGACCGCACCGGCGACGAGATCCACACCTCGATGGAAGCCGGCCCGATGATCCGCAAGGGCGACATGAAGCAGGCGGCCTGGATTTCCGCCTATGAGGCGTGGAACGTCGATACGGGCCTGGAATGCGGCCTCGCCGGCCACGCCCAGATCGGCAAGGGCATGTGGGCGATGCCGGATTTGATGGCGGCGATGCTGGAACAGAAGATCGCGCACCCCAAGGCCGGCGCCAACACCGCCTGGGTGCCGTCGCCGACCGCGGCGACGCTGCACGCCACGCACTATCATAAAGTGGATGTGCACGCCGTGCAGGCGGCGCTGAGGAGCCGGCCGAAGGCCAGGCTCGACGACATCCTGTCGGTGCCCGTGGCGGTGCGGCCGAACTGGACGCCGGACGAGATCCAGCGCGAGCTCGACAACAACGCGCAAGGCATTCTCGGCTATGTCGTGCGCTGGATCGATCAGGGCGTCGGCTGCTCGAAAGTGCCCGATATCAACGATGTCGGCCTGATGGAGGACCGCGCCACGCTGCGCATTTCCTCGCAGCACATCGCCAACTGGCTGCGCCACAAGGTGTGCTCGGAGATCCAGGTCCGGGATTCGCTGCAGCGCATGGCGGCGATCGTCGATCGCCAGAATGTCGGCGACCCGTTCTACCGGCCGATGGCGCCGGATTTCGACAAGTCGATCGCCTTCCAGGCCGCCTGCGACCTGGTGTTCAAGGGGACAGTCCAGCCCAACGGCTACACCGAGCCGGTGCTGCATGCGCGCAGGCTGGAGCTGAAGGCGAAGGACCGGGCGGGGTAGCGCCGCGAAGCTCGCCAGGGACCTTACGCCGCCTGCGCCATGCGCTCCGCGCTCATGCGGTAGGAGATCGCCTCGGCGAGATGGATGCGGCCGACGGTTTCGCTGGCGTCGAGATCGGCGAGCGTCCGCGCGACCTTCAGCACGCGGTGATAGGCTCGCGCCGAGAAGGCGAGCTTTTCGCTGGCGTCCTTGAGCAGCGTCAGCCCGGCGGCGTCGGGCCTGGCGATCGCCTCGATGACCGAAGGCGGGCAGTGCGCGTTGGTGGTGGCCGCCGCACCCAGCCTTTCCAGCCGCTCGCGCTGCATGGCCCGGGCGCGCGCCACGCGCTGCGCCACAGCGGCACTGGCCTCGGCCTTGTCCGGCCGGATCAGGTCGCTTGCCGAGACCGCCGGCACTTCGATCCTGAGATCGATGCGGTCGAGCAGCGGGCCGGAAATGCGCGCGTGGTATTCGGTGCGGCAGCGCTCGCCGCGCAGGCAGCGATAGCCGGGCTCGCCCGACATGCCGCAGCGGCACGGGTTCATCGCCGCCACCAGCTGGATGCGCGCCGGATAGGTGACGCGGTGGTTGGCGCGCGCGATCACGCAGTCGCCGGTCTCCAGCGGCTGGCGCAGCGCGTCCAACGTCTGCGGCGCGAATTCCGGGAACTCGTCGAGGAACAGCACGCCGTGATGCGCAAGCGACACTTCGCCCGGCCGCACGCGCAAGCCGCCGCCCACCATCGCCGCCATCGACGCCGAATGATGTGGCGCGCGGAACGGCCGTCGGTCTGTCAGCTTGCCTTCGCCGAGCTCGCCCGCCACCGACGCGATCATCGAGACCTCGAGCAGCTCCTTCGGCGCCAGCGGCGGCAAGATCGAGGGCAGCCTTTGCGCCAGCATCGACTTGCCCGAGCCCGGCGGTCCGACCATCAGGAGATTGTGGCCGCCCGCCGCCGCCACTTCCAGCGCCCGCTTGGCGCTTTCCTGGCCCTTGATGTCGGCAAGGTCCGGCAGATCGCGCGCGGCGACCTGGATGCCGGCCTCGGGACGCGACAGCACCTGGGTGCCGCGAAAATGGTTGGCGATGGCGATCAGGCTGCGCGGCGCCAGGATATCGAAATCCTTGCCGGCCCAGGCTGCCTCCGGCCCGCAGGCGAACGGACAGATCAGCCCTTTGCCTTCGGCGTTGGCGCCGATCGCCGCCGGCAGCGCGCCGGCGACAGCGGCGATGGTGCCGTCGAGCGACAATTCGCCGAGCACGACATAGCCGGCCAGCATATCGCCCGGAATGGCGCCGAGCGCGGCCATCAATCCGAGCGCGATCGGCAGATCGTAGTGGCTGCCTTCCTTGGGCAGGTCCGCCGGCGCGAGATTCACCGTCACCTTCTTCGACGGCATCGACAGGCCGGAGGCATGAAGCGCGGCCTGCACGCGTTCCCGGCTCTCTGCCACCGCCTTGTCCGGCAAACCGACGATCTGCATGCCGACCTTGCCCGGCGCGATCATCACCTGGACATCGACCGGCACGGCCTCGATGCCCTGGAAAGCCACCGTGCGAACCCGCGCTACCATCTTGTCTCAAGCCCCCGGATACCGGCTCGCTCGCCGGTCCTGCGATCAGGCGGCGAGCGGGATCAGGTTAGACAACCACAGATTTGCGGCTTAAGCAAGAACATTACGGGAACATACGGTCCCGCCCACCGGGCAGCTGAGGGGCGCTACTTCCGCTTCCCTTCGACGCAGTCCCAGAACAGGGCAGCAATGTCCGCGCCGCCGAAGCGCCGCACCTCGCGCACGCCGGTCGGCGAGGTGACGTTGATCTCGGTCATGTAGTCGCCGATGACATCGATGCCGACGAGGATGAAGCCGCGTTCCCTGAGCGCCGGCCCGATGCGGGCACAGATCTCGCGTTCGCGCTCCGTCAGCTCGGTCTTCTCGGCGCGGCCGCCGACATGCATGTTGGAGCGCGAATCGTGCTCGGCCGGCACGCGGTTGATGGCGCCCACCGGCTCGCCGTCGATCAGGATGATGCGCTTGTCGCCCTTGCGCACGTCCTTGAGGTAGCGCTGCACGATATAGGGCTCGCGGAACAGCTGGCCGAACATTTCGAGCAGCGAGGCGAGGTTGCGGTCGGCCTCGTGCAGATGGAAGATGCCCGCCCCGCCATTGCCGTAGAGCGGCTTGACGATGATGTCGCCGAACTCCTTGCGAAAGGCGGCCACCTCCTGCGGATCCTTGGTGATCAGCGTCTCCGGCATCAGGTCCGGGAATTCGGTGACGAAGATCTTTTCCGGGCTGTTGCGCACCCAGGCCGGGTCGTTGACCACCAGCGTCTTCGGATGGATGCGTTCCAGAATGTGGGTGGTGGTGATGTAGTTCATGTCGAAGGGCGGGTCCTGCCTGAGCAGCACCACGTCCATCTCCGACAGATCGGTGCGCACCGGCTCGCCTAGCGAATAATGGCTGCCCTTCTCGTCGCGCACCTGCATCTCCTCGGCGCGCGCGAACACCTTGCCGCCCCGCATCGACAGCCGGTCTGGCGTGTAGTGGAAAAGCTTGTGGCCGCGCCGCTGCGCTTCCAGCGACAGCGCGAACGTGGTGTCGCCGGCGATCGACACCGTCGAGACATGGTCCATCTGGACGGCGATTTTCAACGGCATCTCGGGTCTCCGGCAATCTCTGCCGCCGATATAGGGAAATCGGCGGCTTCTGCCAATCGGCCAGAGATTATCGGTCGAAGACCAGCCGGGAATAGCCGACGAAGGACAGCGCCATCGCGACCAGCGAGGCGACCGTCAGCGCCGCCAGCGGCGGCAGGGAGGGCAGCGCGAACAGAAGGGCACAATAGGCGAGATAATTGACGATGCTGGTGGCGACGCCAACCCCGCCGTAACGCGCGCCCTCCTGCGCGATGCCTCGGCTCGACGGCGCAAAGGTCAAATGCCGGTTGATCTGCCAGGTGACGGTGAGCGCGAAGCCGATCGACAGCACGCGTGCCGCCAGCGGTCCGAGCGGCGTGACGGAAAGCAGCAGCCAGAGCGCGGCCGCATCGGCGACGAAGCCGATGCCGCCGGCAAGCACGAAGCGGGCAAGCCGGACCATCAGGCGGCTCGCGAGGGCTTGCCCGGCTCCCTCGTCGGGGAGGCCTCGCCGTTGAAGCCGGCGCGTCGCTCGATGCGGCCGGCAGGGATGGAAAGATAGAAGATGCGCTTCTGTTCGGCCCGGCCGCGCGACACCGAATCGAGGATCAGCCCGGTGACCATCGCCAGCATGGACAAGAGGAGCAGGCCAACGGACAGCACCCAGGTCGGCATGCGCGGAACAAGTCCTGTCTCGGCGAACTCGATCAGCACCGGGATCATCAGCCCGATGCTGGCCGCCAGGAAGAACAGGGCAAACGTGCCGAAGAAACGCAGCGGCTGCGTCTCCTTCACCAACATGGCGAACATCCACAGGATCCTGGCGCCGTCTCTGAACGTCGACAGCTTCGACGATGAGCCTTCCGGGCGGCGGCCGTAGTCGAGCGCCATCTCGTTCACCGGCAGCTTGAGCTGCGAGGCATGGACCGACATCTCGGTCTCGATCTCGAAGCCGCCGGAAACCGCCGGGAAGCTCTTGACGAAGCGCCGCGAAAAGACCCGGTAGCCGGAAAAGATATCGGTGAAATCGGCGCCGAACAGGCCCTTGTAGAGCCGGTTGAAGATGCGGTTGCCGAAGGCGTGGCCGGAGCGGCCGGCGTCGTCGGTGACGCCCCGCCGGGTGCCCACCACCATGTCCGAGCGCTCGGTCAAGAGTGTGTTGATCAGCTGCGGCGCATCTTCCGGCGCGTAGGTACCGTCGCCGTCCGCCATCACATAGATGTCGGCGTCGATGTCGGCGAACATGCGGCGCACGACATTGCCCTTGCCCTGACGCGGTTCGCGCACGACGACCGCGCCGGCCGCGCGGGCCCTGAGCGCGGTCAGGTCCTTCGAATTGTTGTCGTAGACATAGATCGTCGCGGAGGACAGCGTCTCGCGGAAGCGCCGCACGACCTCACCGATCGTCAGCTCCTCATTGTAGCAGGGCAGGAGCACGGCGATCGCCGGCTCGTTGCGGACCTCGTGCGGCATGCCTATCTCCGGTGCCCGGGCCCAGCCGACCAGCCGCGCCAATGCCGGTCCCAAATGCCGGCGTCTCCGGGCCGCTTTACTATTTATTGAAGCTGTTAATGCCCGGTTTAAGCCTCCATCGCCAAAGACCCTGGACCGCCAGGCATGGCGCCAAGGCCCATTTTCGCGATCTTCAGAAAATCGATTTTCCGATACCTTTCCTAAACGCTTTGCTGCCAGTCTGGTTACAAATTCCCCCGTCAGAACAGGGACATGATGCAAACGACGTTTGGCACCGGGCAGCCAGGCAGGGAAAACGCGGATCTGGCCTTCACCGATCCGCTGACCGGACTTGGCAACCATCGTCGCTTTTACGACAAGGTCGATCGCCTGATCAGCGATCGCGCCGACGATCCCGCGCCATTCACCGTCGGCATCCTCGACCTCGACGGCTTCAAGCCGATCAACGACCTGTTCGGCCACAAGGCCGGCGACGACATCCTGATCCAGGTGGCTATGCGCTTGCGCGCCTCGATGGATGGCTACTCCACCGTCTGTCGCATCGGCGCCGACGAGTTCGCCTTCCTCTACCCGATGGTGTTCAGCGAGGAGCAGGCCGCCGAAAAATCGCGCATGCTGATCGAGATCCTGTCGGCGCCCTATGATGTCGGCGAGCGCACCGCCAGATTGTCGGCTTCGGTCGGCTGCTCGCTGTTTTATTCCGGCGACGAGACCACAGAGATCCTGATCAACAAGGCCGAGACCGCGCTCTACCACGCCAAGCGCTCGGGCCGCGGCCGCGTCGTCGTCTACACACGCGAGATGGAGGAGGCCGCCAAGCGCGTCACCCGCATCGAGCAGGCGCTGCGCCGCGCCGTCTCGGCCGGCGAGGTCGAGCCGCATTTCCAGCCGATCGTCGACCTCACCAGTCGCCGCACCATCGGCTTCGAGACGCTGGCTCGCTGGACCGATCGCGATCTCGGCATGGTGCCGCCGAGCGTGTTCATTCCCATCGCCGAGGAGCGCGGCATCATCGGCCCGCTGTCGCAGCTGGTGCTGCGCAAGGCGACCGAGGCGGCGCGCAACTGGCCGAAGGACCTGTTCCTGTCCTTCAACCTGTCGCCGTCGCAGCTTGTCGACCAGAACACCGGCCTGCATATCCTAGCGATCCTCGACCGCACCGGATTCGATCCGCGCCGGCTGGAGATCGAGATCACCGAAACCGGCCTGATGACCGACCCGGCTTCGGCCGAGAAGATCGTCGAGGATCTGCGCCGCGTCGGCATCCGCGTCTCGCTCGACGATTTCGGCACCGGCCAGTCGTCGCTCGGGCGCCTGCGCGAATTCCATTTCGACAAGCTGAAGATCGATCGCGCCTTCGTTTCCTCGATCCTCGAAGACCGCCCCTCGGAACACATCGTCCGTGCCATTCTCGCCATGTGCGAAGGACTCGGCATGGACGTTGTGGCCGAAGGCATAGAGGAGGAAGCGCAGGCCGACCGCCTCGTCCAGTTCGGCTGCGCGGGTGGCCAGGGGTATCTGTTCGGCAAGCCCGTCGATGCCGACGCCACGCTTGGCTATCTGCGCGATTCCTATCGCGGCGCGCTGCGCGCCAAGGCGATCTGATCGACCAACCTGCGATCCAAGCCGACCCGTCTGCGCCTCACGGAAGCGCGGCTGCTATTTTGTCAGACATATTGCCGCCGAAATCGCCTTTTCACCCTTGCTCCCGGGGCCGGCATGGCTAGGATGCGCGCCGGCCAAAGGGAGACAGAAATCATGATGCCATCGGCGCGTTTCGCCGACCTCGACGGCGCCTCGGTGTTGATCACCGGCGGCGGTTCCGGCATCGGCGCGGCGCTGACCGAGGGCTTCATGCGGCAAGGCGCCAAGGTCGCCTTCATCGACATCGCCGACAAGCCCAGCACGGCGCTGGCCGACCGTCTGGAAAGGGAGCTTGGCCGGCGTCCGCTCTATCTCAAGACTGATCTGCGCGACGTCGAGGCGCTGCGCGCCGCGGTAGCGAAGGCGGCAAAAGCGCATGGCGATGTCATTGCGCTGGTCAACAATGCCGCGCTCGACGATCGCCATGAGGTGAAGGATGTCACCATCGAGTTCTGGGACAACAACCTAGCCATCAACCTGCGGCCGCATTTCTTCACCGCCCAGGCGGTGGCGCCGGGCATGAAGCGCGCCGGCGGCGGCTCGATCATCAATTTCAGCTCCACGTCCTACCTCATCAACCATCCCGATCTGCCGGCTTACACCGCCGCCAAGGCCGGTATCCTCGGTCTCACCAAAGGCCTTGCCGGCAAGCTCGGCGCCGACGGCATCCGCGTCAACGCGGTTGCGCCCGGCTGGGTGATCACCGAACGTCAGCGCGAGCTTTGGGTTACCGAGGAGGCGCTTGCCGCCCATGTCGCCAAGCAATGCATCAAGGAGCCCATGCGGCCCGACGACATTGTGGGCACGGTGCTGTTCCTGGCGTCGGACGCCTCGCGCATGCTGACCGCGCAAATGCTGATCGTCGACGGAGGCGTGCTGTGAGCGGCGCGCCTGCGGTCGCCGCCCTCGACTGGGGCACGACCAGGCTCAGGGCCTGGCTGCTCGACGGCGCGGGTCAGCTGCTCGCCGAGCGGCGCGGCGACGACGGCCTGATCACGGCGCGCGAAAAGGGTTTTGCGACGGTGCTGGAAGGCCATCTCGCCGCCATGGGCGCGCCGAAGTCCCTGCCCGTCATCATCTGCGGCATGGCGGGTTCCCGCCAGGGCTGGATCGAGGCGCCATACGTCACCGTGCCTGCCCCGATCGGCGCCATCTTGGCAGGTGCCGCCCGCATCGAAGGCGAGCGCCGCGACATCCGTATCGTGCCCGGCCTCGCACAGCGCCTCGCCGACGCGCCGGATGTCATGCGCGGCGAGGAAACGCAGCTTGCCGGCGCGAATCTGCCGCCAACGGGGCGCCACATCGTCTGCATGCCGGGCACCCATTCCAAATGGGTCGTGGCCGAGGACGGCGCGGTCGCCGGCTTCGGCACCTGGCCGACCGGCGAGTTGTTTTCGGTATTGGCCGCGCATTCGATCCTGAAACATTCGCTGGGCGAACATCCGGCACCGGTCACGGCGGATGGTCCGTTCTTCCGTCAGTGGTGCGAGCGGGCGCTGGGCGAAGGCGGCGACGTTACCTCAAAGCTGTTTGCGATCCGCGCCGCCGGGCTGCTGCAAGATTTGAAATCCGACGAGGCGGCGGCGTGCCTGTCCGGGCTGTTGATCGGCGGCGAGATCGCTTCGGCGAAGCGGCGCTACGGCATCAGTGAAGCGCCCGTCGTGCTGATCGCTTCCGGCGCGCTGGCTTCGCTCTATGGCGCCGCTCTTGGCTTCGCCGGTCTTGCTTTTCGGGTCGTCGATGCGGATGAAGCGGTGCGCGCCGGCCTTGTCGAAGCCGCGCGCGAGAACCGCATGATCGGAGGCGACGCGTGACGCAGACAGCACCCTTTCCGAGACTGAAACGCGGGCTGGTCGCCATCTTGCGTGGCCTCAAGCCGACAGAGGCGATCTCAATAGGCCAGGCGATCTTCGACGCTGGCATCGAGGCGATCGAGGTGCCGCTCAATTCGCCGGAACCGTTTTCGTCGATCACCAGGATCGCCGAAGTCCTTCCGGAAACCGCGCTGGTCGGCGCCGGCACGGTGCTGACGGCGGCCGATGTCGATGCCTTGCACAAGGCCGGCGGCCGGCTGCTGGTCAGCCCCAACATCGATGCCGATGTCATGGGCCGCGCCATGCAGTATGGCATGGTGACGATGCCGGGCGTGTTCACGCCCACCGAGGCCTTCCAGGCGATCAGGCTCGGTGCTTCGGCGCTTAAATTCTTCCCGGCAAGCGTGCTCGGCGCCGGCGGCATTTCGGCGATCCGCGCCGTGCTGCCGGCAACGGCGCTGATCGGCGCCGTCGGCGGTGTTTCGGACAAGGATTTTGCCGGCTACAAAGCCGTCGGCGTCAGCGTCTTCGGCCTGGGGTCGAGCCTTTATAAGCCGGGCGCCAGCGTCGATGAAGTGGCTGAGCGCGCCCGCGCCGCGGTCGCGGCCTGGGACGAAGCCTTCGGAGGGATTTGATGGACAGCGTTTCGGTCTTCAGCGATCACATTTGCCAGTTGGGGGAGGGACCGAGCTACGATCCCGGCACCGAGACACTGTTCTGGTTCGACATCGTCAATGGCAAGCTTCTGGAAAAGCCGCTCGCCGGCGCGCTGAAAATCCATGATCTCGGCGTGATGGCCAGCGCCATCGCCGTCATCGACGATGCCCGCCAGCTGATCGCCACCGAGATCGGCCTGCAGGTCCGCGATGTGGCGACCGGCAAGTTGACGCTGCACACGCCGATCGAAGCTGACAATCCGCTGACCCGCTCCAACGATTCCCGCGTCCATCCCTGCGGCGCGTTGTGGACCGGCACGATGGGCAAGGACGAGGGCAAGGGCGCCGGCGCGATCTACTGGTTCTTCAAGGGCGAGCTTCGCCGACTGTTCTCCGACATTACCGTGTCCAACTCGATCTGCTTTTCCGACGACGGGACGATCGCCTACTACACCGATACGGCGACCGGGCTTCTGATGCGCGTCGCTTGCGATCCGGCGACCGGCCTGCCGACGGGCGAGCCGAACATCTTCGTCGATCATCGTTCGCAAAAAGGCTATGTCGACGGCTCGGTCGTCGACCGCGACGGGGTGCTGTGGAACGCCGTCTGGGGCGGCAAGGCGGTGAAGGCCTATTCGCCGGACGGCATGCTGCTGCGCGAAATCCCGATGCCGGTAACCCAGCCTTCCTGCCCCGCCTTTGTCGGGCCGAACGCCGACCGCCTTGCGGTGACATCGGCCTGGAAAGGCAAGGACGACAAGCAGCGCAAGCTCGATCCTCAGGCCGGCATGACCTTCCTGCTCGACATTCCGGTCCGGGGCCGCTTCGAGCCCCGCGTGCTGATCGCCTGAGCGGCTTGCGCATTATCGCTCGCTCAGGTCGGTTTCCTGAAAGCCGATTGCAACCGCCATGCGATGGTAGCACCAGACTTTTCTGGGAGCTTCCATGCCGAGCAACGGGCCGACGCTGATCCTTGTCCATGAGCCGGAGAGGGCTTGCTTCGACCGGCTGGTCGCCGACGGCTACCAGACGGAACGCGCAACCGAGATATCGTCCTATCTGGCGCAGTCGACCGACCTCGCGCCCGAATTCGGCCAGCTCGCCGCCGCTTGCGAAACGCGCGGCCTCACCTTGATGGCCGTCGAGCTGGACGACGCCGCGACCGTCTTGGCGAACGCCGATCCCGCCAAAACCCTGGTCTGGACGCTGACCGACGGCATCGCCTATTTCCGCGGCGGCGCTTCGCCTGCGCTGGCAAGGCTGAACGGACTGAAGACGATCGGCGCCGACGATTCGCTGTTCGCGCTCTGCCAGGACAAGTTCCGCTCCGGCGCCGTGCTCGGCGCGCTTGGCCTGCCGGTGCCGCCGGCCGGGCTGGCCCGAAATGGGAAATGGCTGGTCGAGCCGTCGGCCTCGTCCGCCGGCTGGTTCGTCAAACCAAACCGGCTCGGCGCCAAGATCGGCATCTGGCCGGATTCGCGCTGTCGCGATCTTGGTCATGCGCTGGAGCTCAGCCGGCGGGTCTTTGACCATTATCGCGACGATGTCGTCGTCCAGCCTTATGTCGCCGGCCGCAATGTGCGGGCAAGCTTCCTCGGTCTGAAGCCGGATACCGGCGTCGAGGCGCTCGGCATCGCCTTCGTCGAGTCCGGCGGCGACTTCCAGACCATGGCCGACTCCATGGCGCTCTACGGCGATAGCGGCCAAGCCGCCAGGGACGCAGGCACCTATGCCGAGCCGGAGCTCGAGCAGGTCGCCGCCAGCCAGCCGGCGGCCGATCGCGCGATCCGCGCCATCGCGCAGGAGCTGATCGCCGGGCTTGGCCTGAAGGACGTCTTCTCGGTCGACTTCAGGGTCGAGGCCGACGACACCGTCCATCTCATCGAGTTCGAAGTCTGTCCCGGCCTGCCCTGCTTCGATTTCCGCGACTATTGCCGCAGGCAATGGAGCATGAGCCTGGCGGATGCGATGGCGGAGACGGCGACCAGCCGGCTGAGGGTACAAGCTTAGGGAATTGGACCGGTCTGCGGCAGCGGAGCGGCTTTGAGACGCCGGCGGGACAGAGGGGGGCGCGAAGGATCGCTGCAAATCTTGCTCTGCGCCACCGCACTCTTTGATCATGTCAAGGCAGGACGATGCGCCCTGGGCCTAAACCCCCTCGACCAGCACGATCTCGCCGTCAGCCACTTTCTGGCGAATGGCGACGGCGCGCTGATATTCCGGCGAGTGGTAGCAGTCATGCGCGGCGGCAAGCGATTCGAACTCGATGATCACGTTGCGCGCGCGGCCAGGCCCCTCGGCCTTCTCATGCTTGCCGCCGCGCGCCAGGAATTTCGCGCCGAAGCGCTCGAAAGCCGGTTTGGCGGCGGCGACATAGTCCTTGTAGCCTTCCGGGTCGCGCACATCGACGCGGGCAACCCAATATCCCTTTGGCATCATTTTCTCCTGTTTCGGTTCGCAAACCGGATCGGCCCTATGCCGAGCACATTTCGGCCAAGATAGCCTCGGCCGCCGCCCGCCGATCCGGCGCCTTGACGATCGGCCGGCCGACGACAAGGTGGCTGGAGCCGTTGCGGATCGCCTGCGCCGGCGTCACCACACGCTTCTGGTCGCCATGGGCGCTGCCGCTCGGCCGTATACCCGGCGTGACCACGGCCATGTCGGGACCGACGATCCGGCGCACGGTTTCGGCCTCCTCGGCCGAGCAGACGATGCCGCCCATGCCGGCATGCAGCGCCTGTTCGGCGCGCCTCAGCACCAGCGTGTGCGGATCGTATTCATAGCCGGCATCGATCATGTCCTGCTCGTCCATCGAGGTCAGCACGGTCACCGCGAGCAGGCAGAGCTCGCTGCCTTTGGCTGCTTCCACCGCCGCCTGCATAGCCTTGGGATAGGCATGCAGTGTCAGCATCGAGACCCCCATCCTGACGATATTCTCGACCCCCTTGGCCACCGTGTTGTCGATGTCGAGCAGCTTCATGTCGAGGAAGACCTTGGTGCCGCCGCTGGCGAGCTCGCGCGCGAAATCGAGCCCGCCGGCGAAGGCGAGCTGATAGCCGATCTTGTAGAAAGAGACGCTGCCTTCGAGCGCGCGCACCGTCTGTTCGGCTTCCTTCAGCGTCGGCACGTCGAGGCCGACGATCAGCCTGTCGCGCATGGTCTCGACCGGATGCATCAGACCTCGATCCTCACGGACAGCATGCGCGAGGTTTCGATCAGTGTACGGCATAGGCGCTCCATCGATTGGTGCAGTCTGGCGTCGCGGAATTGTCCGTCCTCGGCGAAGGCTTCATCGGCGCCGGAAACCGAGCATTCCGGCGTGATCACTTCCATCTGGCAGCGCACCAGCACCGCGCGCAGATGGTTGATGCAGCGTATGCCGGCAAACTTGCCCTCGGAGGAGGAGCAGAGCGCGACGGGCTTGCCGTAAAGCGGCCTGAACGAGCGGCTGCCGTCGCGCCGGAGCCGGCTCACCCAGTCGATCGAATTCTTCAAGAGCGGCGGGATCGAGCCGTTGTATTCAGGCGTCGCGATCAGCAGCCCGTCATGGGCGGATATCTGATGGCCGAGCTTCACGGCATTCTCGGGAATGCCTTTGTCCTTCTCAAGATCCTCGTCCATGATCGGCAGCGGATAGTCGCCGAGCGAAATGCGGGTCACCTCCGCACCCTGCATGGCGAGTTCCTTTTGCGCGACATCGGCCGTCCGGCCGCTGAAAGCGCCGGTGCGGATCGAGCCTGCGAAAACGAGGATTCTTGGGATTACTGCCATCGGCCACCTGTCGAACGACGTATAGGCCGAAGAGCGATCAATCCCCAAGCGCTTTCGATGTCCAAGCGCTTTCGGTCAACATGCCTCGCGTCGGTAGATCCACAGCTGCGTAGGCGGAATGTTGCGGATGATGAAATCGAAATGCTTGACCGTGTAGTCGCCGCGGCCGGGCGGGATCGGCGACAGCGGGCCGTAGGTCAGCTGCACGATCGGCCGGCCGACGGGAATGCGGTCGAGCAGGCTTTCGATGTAGGCGATGCGCTGGGCGACTGGGAAATTGAGCAGCGGCACGCCGGAGACGACCGAATCGAACACCAAGTCGCGCTTGTCGCCGAGTGTTGCGTCGAGGTTGAAGGCGTCGCCCTCGATGACGTTGACGCGCGGATAGAGCCGGCGCAGATGGCGCACGAAGTCGGTCGAGTATTCGATCGCGTAGAGGTTCTCCGGCTTCACGCCCTGGGCGAGGATGGCGCGGGTGATGACGCCGGTGCCGGGGCCGACCTCCAGCACCGGCAGGCCCGATTTCGGGTTGACGATCGAGGCCATCTTGCGGGCGGTCACGGAACTGGTGGGAACGATCGAGCCGACAGCTTTCGGCTTGTCGATCCAGCCTTTGAAGAACTTCAGCTCGTCGTCGAATTTTTCCGCCAGCGCTTTGCGCAACCCGGGACCACGTGCCATGCGAGCTCTCCTCAACGCTCCCCGACCCGCTACTTAGCAGCTAGGTGGAACAAGGCAAGGCAAGATCTGGCATAAGATGTTGATGACGCTGAGGCAGCGCGTCAACCCCTGCCGCACCCCACTCAGGGCTCGCCGAAGGATTCGAAAAAGTCCTTCATGCGGGCGAAGAAGCCGCTCGACTGGGGCGAATTGTCCTTCGAGGAGAGCTGCTCGAACTCTTCCAGGAGCTCGCGCTGGCGCCGCGACAGGTTCTGCGGCGTCTCGACCGCCGTCTGGATGTAGAGATCGCCGACATTGGGCTGCCGCAGCACCGGCATGCCCTTGCCCTTCAGCCGGAACTGGCGGCCGTTCTGGGTGCCTTCCGGCACTTTCACCTTGGTCTGAGTGCCGTCGAGCGTGGTGACCTCGAACGAGCCGCCGAGGGCGGCGGTCGTCATCGAGATCGGCACCTTGCAGTAGAGGTCGGCGCCGTCGCGCTGGAAGAATTCGTGCGGCTTGACGGCAAGGAAGATGTAGAGGTCGCCCGATGGGCCGCCGCGCAGGCCGGCCTCGCCCTCATTGGCAAGCCGGATGCGAGTTCCGTCCTCGATGCCGGCCGGGATGTTGACCGACAGCGAACGCTCCTCGGTGACGCGGCCCTGGCCGGCGCATTTCGGGCAGGGGTCTTTGATCGTCTGGCCGCGCCCCTGGCATTGCGGGCAGGTGCGCTCGATCGAGAAGAAGCCTTGCGTTGCCCGCACCTTGCCATGGCCGTGGCACATCGCGCAGGTGACCGGCTGCGTGCCGGGCTTGGCGCCGCTGCCGGAGCATTCCGAACAGGAAATCGATGCCGGCACGCGGATCTGCGCCGTCTTGCCCAAAAACGCCTCTTCCAGCGAGATTTCCATGTTGTAGCGCAGGTCGGCCCCGCGCTCGCGGCCGCCCGACGAGCGGCGCTGGCGGCCACCCATCATGTCGCCGAAAATGTCTTCGAAGATGTCGGCGAAGCCGCCGGCGCCGAAGCCGTGCGCTGCGCCGTTCATGCCGCCCTGCTCGAAGGCGGCGTGGCCGAAACGGTCATAGGCCGCGCGCTTCTGCGGGTCCTTCAGCGTCTCGTAGGCTTCGTTGATTTCCTTGAACTTGTGCTCGCAGGCATGGTCGCCGGGGTTGCGGTCGGGATGGAACTGCATGGCGAGTTTGCGGAAAGCGCTCTTCAGCTCCTTGTCGTCGGCGCCTTTTTGCACGCCCAGCGTTTCGTAGAAATCAGCTTTCATTTTTTCCCGCTGTCCGGATGCTCAATGTCTTCAAGCATTGTCGCGTCGTCGCCGGCACGTTGTTCGATTTAGGAGCGATGTTGCCCGGATGCCAGAGCCGAGCCGTGCTCACCGGTATTTTTCCGTCAATTTTTGGGCCAGGTCCGCACTTTTTCGGTGAAGGTTGCAAAAAAGCCCGGCCTTGCGCCGGGCTTTTCGCATTATGTGGCCGTCAGCCGGCTCAGGCCGACTTCTTCTTGTCGTCGTCTTCGTCGATTTCCTCGAAGTCGGCGTCGACCACGTCCGAATCCTTGGCGGCGTCCGCCTTGGCGTCGGCTTCGGCCGCTTCCTTCTGCGAGGCCTCGTACATGGCCTGGCCAAGCTTCATCGAAGCTTCGGCGAGCGACTGCGACTTGGCCTCGATATCGGCCACGTCATCGCCTTCGGCTGCGGACTTCAGCGCCGCAATCGCGTCGGCGATCGCGGTGCGGTCGGCCTCCGAGACCTTGTCGCCATAGTCCTTCAGCGACTTCTCGGACGAATGCACCAGCGATTCGGCCTGGTTGCGGGCCTCGACGAGGGCGCGGCGCTTCTTGTCGGCCTCGGCATTTGCCTCGGCGTCCTTCACCATCTTCTCGATGTCGGCATCGGACAGACCGCCCGAAGCCTGGATGCGGATCTGGTGCTCCTTGCCAGTGCCCTTGTCCTTGGCCGAGACGTTGACGATGCCGTTGGCGTCGATGTCGAAGGTGACCTCGATCTGCGGCACGCCGCGCGGAGCCGGCGGAATGCCGACCAGATCGAACTGGCCGAGCAGCTTGTTGTCGGCCGCCATCTCGCGCTCGCCCTGGAAGACGCGGATGGTCACCGCCGACTGCGAATCCTCGGCCGTCGAGAACACCTGGCTCTTCTTAGTCGGGATCGTGGTGTTGCGTTCGATCAGCCTGGTGAAAACGCCGCCCAGCGTCTCGATGCCGAGCGACAGCGGCGTCACGTCGAGCAACAGCACGTCCTTCACGTCGCCCTGCAGCACGCCGGCCTGGATGGCGGCGCCGAGCGCGACCACCTCATCCGGGTTGACGCCCTTGTGCGGCTCCTTGCCGAAGAACTGCTTCACGATCTCCTGGATCTTGGGCATGCGTGTCATGCCGCCGACCAGCACCACTTCGTCGATCTCGCCCGCCTTCAGGCCGGCATCCTTGAGCGCCGCCTTGCAGGGGTCAATGGTGCGCTGGACGAGGTCCTCGACCAGGCTCTCGAACTTCGCCCGGGTGAGCTTCATCGTCAGGTGCTTCGGCCCGCTGGCGTCGGCAGTGATGAAGGGCAGGTTGATCTCGGTCTGCGTCGTCGACGACAGCTCGATCTTGGCCTTCTCGGCCGCTTCCTTCAGGCGCTGCAGGGCGAGCTTGTCGGCCTTGAGGTCGATGCCTTGCTCCTTCTTGAACTCGGCCGCCAGGTACTCGACCAGGCGCATGTCGAAGTCCTCGCCACCGAGGAAGGTGTCGCCATTGGTCGACTTCACCTCGAAGACGCCGTCGCCAATCTCGAGCACCGAAATGTCGAACGTGCCGCCGCCAAGGTCATAGACGGCGATGGTCTTGCCGTCCTTCTTCTCCAGACCATAGGCAAGTGCGGCAGCCGTCGGCTCGTTGATGATGCGCAGCACTTCGAGGCCGGCGATCTTGCCGGCGTCCTTGGTCGCCTGGCGCTGGGCATCATTGAAATAGGCCGGAACGGTGATGACCGCTTTCTCGACCTTCTCGCCGAGATAGGCTTCCGCCGTTTCCTTCATCTTCTGCAGGATCATGGCCGAGATCTGGCTGGGCGAAAGCTTCTTGCCGCCTGCCTCGACCCAGGCATCGCCATTGTCGCCCTTGACGATCTTGTAGGGGACAAGCTTCTTGTCCTTCTCCGTCACCGGATCGTCATAGCGGCGGCCGATCAGGCGCTTGACCGCGAAGATGGTGTTTTCAGGATTGGTGACCGCCTGGCGCTTGGCCGGCTGGCCGACGAGGCGTTCGCCATCGCTGTTGATGGCGACGATGGAAGGGGTCGTGCGCGCGCCTTCCGCATTCTCGATAACCTTTGGCTCCTTGCCGTCCATGATGGCGATGCAGGAGTTGGTGGTTCCGAGGTCGATACCGATTACTTTTGCCATTGTTCTAGTCTCTCCTCTAAGCAGGCTCTCAGGACCCTGATAAGGCGTTCCGACGAAAGCCCCTGTTCACAAGAAATTCCGCCACGGTCCCCGGTTTCAAGGCCGGGCGGTTGGCGCGTATATAAGAACAGGCGGCACGAGGCGCAAGCATCCTGCGCAACGCATCCACCAAGCCGATCCTCTGCCGGGAACGGTGCTAAATCGCCAATTTTGCGGCCGATTTGCCGCCCGATACGCCCGGACCGAGGTAAATCCGGCGCGGGCAAAAACGTCGCGGTCGCCATGATCGGGGCGTGAATGCCTGCGAACGGAGTTGCGTGGAGCTTCAGAAAGATGTGTTTTCCGCGATCGCTTGCGCCCCCCGGTCGACAGGCGCCCAGCGGTCAGGCGGCTTGCGACATCGATCTGCGCACGTCCGCGAGGATCTCGAAGGAGCGCACCCGCGCGGTGTGGTCGAACATCTGCGCCGTCACCATCAATTCGTCGGCGCCGGTGCGGCACACGAAGGCGTCGATGCCCTGGCGGACCGTCTCCGGCGCGCCGACGACGGCACAGGACAGCGCCTGGGCCAGCATGGATCTGGCGACGGGATCAAGGTCGCGGTCGTAGTTTTCGACCGGCGGCGGCAGCTGGCCGGGCCGGCCGCTGCGCAGGTTGACGAAGGCCTGCTGCAGCGAGGTGAACAAAAGCTTCGCCTCGGCATCGGTGGGTGCTGCAAAGACATTGAGGCCGAGCATCACATAAGGCCTGTCGAGCTGCGCCGACGGCTGGAAACGGGTGCGATAGACCTCCAGGGCGTGGTCGAGTTCGGCCGGCGCGAAATGCGAGGCAAAAGCATAGGGCAGCCCAAGCAGCGCCGCGAGCTGCGCGCCATAGAGGCTGGAGCCAAGGATCCAGACCGGCACGTCCTGGCCTTCGCCCGGCACCGCGCGGATGCGCTGACCTTCCTCGGCCGGCTGGAAATAGCCCATCAGCTCGACCACGTCCTGGGGGAAGTTGTCGCTGGCCTCCAGGTTGCGGCGAAGCGCCCGCGCCGTCATCATATCGGTGCCTAGCGCGCGACCGAGGCCGAGATCGATGCGGCCGGGGAAAAGTGCTGCCAGCGTGCCGAACTGCTCGGCAATCACCAGCGGCGCATGGTTGGGCAGCATGATGCCGCCGGCGCCGACGCGGATAGTCTTGGTGCCGCCGGCGACATGGGCGATGACAACCGACGTCGCGGCACTGGCAATGCCCGGCATGTTGTGGTGCTCGGCGAGCCAGTAGCGCTTGTAGCCAAGCCGCTCGGCATGGCGGGCAAGGTCGAGCGAATTGGCCAGCGACCGCGAGGCATTGCTGCCCTGCGTGATCGGCGACAGGTCGAGAACCGAAAGGGCCGTCATTGGTCAGGTCTCCACGATTTGCTTCTGCCGCAACCGGGCCTCGAACTCGGCGCGGTCGGGAATGACGATGGCGAACTGGCCTTCCAGCACGTCGGCGAGGCCGGTCGCCGAGGCGATTTCCCGCTGCTCGCTGCGGCCGCCGAGATGATGGATAGACAGGCGGTTGTTGCGCAGCGCGAGATCGAAGTCATTCATGCAGGCGGGTCCAGCTAGACCGGACCGATATAGGCACTCGCCATGGGCGCCGCAAACAGCCGGCCGGACATGCAGATTGGGCCAGGCCTCACGCGCCGGATTTGTGGTTGTTATCGCCGGCCTCGTCGTCGATCGCCATGGTCTGCTGCGCGGCGAGGAAATTGCCGACATGGCTGAGGCCATCGAAATGGTCGCAGAACACCTTGATGACCACCAGCAGCGGCACCGCCATCAGCGCGCCGACGAAACCCCAGAGCCATGACCAGAAGGCGATGGCGATGAAGATCGCCACCGCGTTTATCTCGAGCCGCCGGCCGACCACCGTCGGGGTCACGAACTGGCCCTCGACGATGTCGCACAACAAAACGAAGGCGGGTGCCAGCAGGGCGTAGGGGATCGTATCGAAGCTGATCAGCGCGATGATCGTGACCAGCAGCAAGGTGATCAGCCCGCCGACATAGGGCAGGAAGTTGAGCAGCGCCGCGGCCGCGCCCCAGACCTGCGGGTTCGGCATCCCAAGTCCCCAAAGGCCAAGTCCGATCACCGTGCCGAGGCCGGCGTTGATGGCCGCCACGGTAAGCAGGTAATGGGAAATCTCGTGCTCGACGTCATAGACGATGCGCAGCGCGCGCTTCTTGTCGCTGAGGTGGGCGAAGGACTGGACGATCTTCTCGTAGAACAAGGTGCCGGAGGCGAGCAGGAACAGCGACAGCACGAAGACGAGGGTGATGCTCGTGCCGGCTCCCAGAATGTTGCTGGCCGCCGTCGACAGGATGCCGGACGGCGCCAGCGCGACCTTCTGCACACCCGGTTCCTGCGATGTCTCGGTCAGGGCCTGCAGTTGACGCGAGAGATCCATGACCCTCTCGAGCGGACGCTTGAAAGGCGCCAGCCGCTCGGTGAGTTGCTCGCCGATCGAGTAGCTGTTGTTGATGAGGTCGATGACCGGGCCGCTGAGCAGGTAACCGGCGCTGGCGAAGACGAAGAGGGACAGCAACACCAGCAGTGTCGCGGAGGCCACCTCGGGGATGCCGCGCTTGCGCAGGAAGCGCACGATCGGGGTCAGCGTCAGCGCCAGCAGGAAGGCGAGGATCACCGGCATGAAGAAGGCGCGGGCGAAATAAAGCGCGGCGATCGTTATCAGCACGAAGATGCCGATCAGCAGCAATCGAATCAGGCGCAATTCGGCGCGGGCGCTGGCGCGCTCGTCCGGGCTTTCGGCAACGTTCGAACCCGAAGCGCTCGTTTCGACCTTCATCCGTTCCCTCGCGATCGCCGAGGAAAACGTACGCGCCGCCGCCAAGGTTCCTTAGCCGGCGGTGAGGGCGCATCTTGCTGGGCAGGCGTGCTCAGGCGACGGGCGCCGGCGCGGCCTTCACCGTTTCCTTGCGCACGACCGGCGCCACCTTGGTGCCGTAGAGCTCGATCGCCTTCATGACCTTGGCATGCGGCATGGTGCCGATCGCCATCTGCAACAGGAAGCGGTCGTTGCCGAAGATCTTGTGCTGGGCGACGATCTTTTCCGCCACCTGTTCGGGATCGCCGACGAACAGCGCGCCGTTCGGCCCGCGCGCCTGATCGAAATGCGCCCGCGAGGTCGGCCCCCAGCCGCGCTCACGGCCGATGCGGTTCATCACCTCGGCTTGCGGTGCGTAGAAATCGTCGGCCGCCTTCTCGGTCGTCTCGCCGACGAAGCCATGCACGTTCAAGCTGGTCGCGAGCGAGGCGGGATCGTTGCCGGCGCGCCTTGCCGCCTCGCGATAGATCTCGAACAGCGGCGCGAAGCGGGCCGGCTCGCCGCCGATGATGGCAAGCGCCAGCGGCAGGCCGAGCACGCCGGCGCGGGCGGCGGACTGCGGCGTCCCGCCAATAGCGATCCAGATCGGCAGCTTGTCCCGGAAAGGTCGGGGATAGACGCCGCGGCCGTTGATCGGCGCGCGCAGCTTGCCCTGCCACGTCACCTTCACCTGGTCGCGGATGGCAAGCAGGAGATCGAGCTTCTCGGCGAAGAGCTCGTCATAGTCCTCGAGATTGTAACCGAACAGCGGGAACGATTCGATGAAGGAGCCGCGCCCGGCCATGATCTCGGCGCGGCCGCCGGACAGAAGGTCGAGCGTCGCGAACTGCTGGAAGACCCGCACCGGATCGTCGGAAGAAAGCACCGTGACCGCGCTGGTGAGCTTGATCCGCTTCGTCCGCTCCGCGGCCGCGGCCAGCGCCACGACCGGCGCCGAGGCCGCATAGTCGGGGCGATGGTGTTCGCCGAGGCCGAACACGTCGAGACCGACCTGGTCGGCCAGCTCGACCTCCTCGATCAGGTTGCGCAGCCGTTCGTGCGGGCCGATGGCGCCGGGGCCCGGCTCCGGGCTGACATCCGCGAAAGTGTAGAGGCCAAGTTCCATTTTCATGCATCCTGATGCGCCGCTTGGCGTTGATTGTTGGCGCTAGAGGTAGCGACCGGCCCCCAGAGCCGCCAGAGGCGCGATTTGTGAACAGTGCATCGCGCCGCGACGACGTATCCCGACGGCAACAGCCCAGATTTTCATGGCTGGCATACCGTTTTGGCGCTTGAACTCACCGCTTTCGCGCGTATGTAAGCGTCGCGAATTGACTTCAGGGAAGTGGACTTGGCTATTTACAGGGAAAAAGACATATTCGAGCGGCGCAACGCCGCGAACGAGGCAAAGAAGGCGCTCCTGGAGCGCTTCAAGTCAAAGCCGGCGGCGGACGACCCAGCGGTTCTGGCGCGTCAGGCGGAACGCAAGGCGATCCTCGAGGCCCGTGCTATCCGCGAGGCCGAGAAGGCCCGGTTGAAGCAGGAAAAGCTGGCGCGCGAAGCGGCCGAGAAGGCTGAACGCGAGGCAGTGGCCGAAGCGGCCCGTATTGCTGCCGAAGAGGCAGCGGCTGCCGAGGCCAAGATCCGCGAAGCCGAGGAAACCGAACGCATCGCCCGCCTGCTCGCCGAGGAGGCCGAACGCAAGGCCAAGCGCGATGCGCGCTACGCCGCCCGCAAGGCGCGCGTCGGTCGCACGCCTCCGGGCTTCTCGGCCCGCTAGGTTCGAGTTCGTTTCGAAAATGAGTCAGGGTCGCCAGGAGCGGCCCTGAACGCGTTCGTGCTACATCAGCCGACGAGCTTCAGCCCGACGATGCCGCAGACGATCAGGCCGATGCAGGCAAGCCGCACCGCGGTCGCCGGCTCGCCGAGCAGCCATATGCCGAGCAAGGCCGTGCCGACAGTGCCGATGCCGGTCCACACCGCATAAGCCGTGCCGACGGGCAATGTCTTCAACGCAAGCCCGAGCAGGCCAAGGCTGACGACCATCGAGACGATTGTGAGCACGGTCGGCAACGGCTTCGAGAACCCATCGGTATATTTGAGGCCGATCGCCCAGCCGATCTCGAACAGGCCGGCGAGGAAAAGGAAGATCCAGGACATCGCGAACGCTCCATCGATCGAGCATCGAATGCTCGACGTTTGAGATGGCGGGTCGTCCCGGCCGGGTTTCGGGGAAGCGAGGTCGTCCTCGCAGTACCGATATAGTGAGTTCTGTACCCCGATCAACAAAACACCGGCAGCATTCGGCATGCCGCCGGTTCAAATCCGCATCGAGACGGATCGGCCGCGCTGACGGCTTACTTCTCCTTGATGCGCATCGCCTTGACCGGCGGCGCCTTCGGAGCCGGGGCCGCGGCCGGTTTCTTGGCGTCCTTTTTCGGCTTGCGGGGTTCCTTGCCCGCCTTCATCGCACCTTTCGCCATGATTCGCTCCTCCGATTTGTGGGCAGCACAAGTGAAACAAGAGAAGCGCCCGACCGCAAGAGGCCGCTTGCAGCTTCGAAAGCCGGGTTGCGCTATGTCAACCGTTTTCCCTTGATCCCGCGACCTCGGGATCGATCGAGGCAACAGAAATGCATAGGGGTATCTGAACCTCGGAGCGGCTGGCGCATTGTCGGTGGAGCTTTGGGCGGCGGCCGCTGAGCTCCCACTTGGAAGAGGATCGGAAGCGCATGGCAGGGCATAGCGGCTCGAAAAGAGTGATCTACGCCGCGCTCGCCGGCAATGTTGCGATCGCCCTGACCAAATTCGCCGCAGCGTCCTTCACAGGCTCTTCAGCCATGCTGTCGGAGGGCGTGCATTCGCTGGTCGACACCGGCAATGGCGCGCTTCTGCTTTACGGCATGCGCCGTGCCGCGCGCCCGCCCGACCGCACGCATCCGCTCGGACACGGACGCGAACTCTATTTCTGGAGCTTTATCGTCGCGCTTCTGGTTTTCGCGCTGGGCGCGGGCGTTTCCTTCTATGAAGGCGTGATCCACATCATGGCGCCCGAGCCGATCGTCAACGCCAAGGTCAACCACATCGTGCTTGGTCTTTCTTTTCTGTTCGAAGGCAGTTCCTGGCTGGTGGCGCTGAAGGAGTTCCGCCAGCAAAAGGGCAAGCAGGGCTGGTTTCAGGCGGTGCGCCGCAGCAAGGACCCCAGCGTCTACACCGTGCTGTTCGAGGACAGCGCGGCGCTGCTCGGCCTCGTCGTCGCCTTCGCGGGCATCCTTACGTCTGAACTTCTGGCGATCCCCGAGCTCGACGGCGCCGGCTCGATCGGCATCGCCGTCATCCTGGGCGCCACCGCCATCTTCTTGGCGCGCGAGAGCAAGGGTCTGCTGATCGGTGAGCCCGCTTCGCCCGAGGTGCAGCGTAAGGTTCTGGCGATCGCTCAGGAAGACCCGGCCGTGCAGCGGGCGAACGGCATACTGAGCGTCCATATCGGCCCGGAGGAGATCGTCGCAGGCCTAAGCATCGAATTCGAGGATCATCTCACGGCGCCTGAGATCGAAGCCTGCGTTGAACGCCTGGAGGCGCGACTGAAAAGCGACATGCCCGAAATCACCAGGCTGTTCGTCAAGCCGCAGGCGACTGGCACATGGGAGCGCAGGCGTAAGGCTATCGCCGGGACCTCCGAAGAGGATTAGATTTGAGCGAAGCAATCTTTTGGGAGCAAGCCGAATGAGAATCGACGGCGGGTGTCATTGCGGCGCCATCACCTACGAAGCGGAGGTCGATCCCGAAAAGACCTCGATCTGCCATTGCACCGATTGCCAGCAACTGACGGGAACGGCCTTTCGCGTGACGGTGGGCGCGCCAGAAGAGGATTACCGGATTACCAAGGGCACGCCGAAGGTCTACATCAAGACCGGATCCAGCGGCGCCAAGCGCGCGCAGGGGTTTTGCGGCGAATGCGGATCGCATCTCTATGCGACGTCGGTTGGCGATGGACCGAAAATCTACGGCATTCGGGTGGGCACGGCGCGCCAGCGCGACCAGCTGGTGCCGAGAAGGCAGGTCTGGCACCGCTCGGCGTTGCACTGGCTGCCGGAAATCGAAGGCATCACGACCATCGAGGAGCAGTAGCGGCGCTACGACAGATCAGTCGTCGCCTTCGACGACGCGCAGCCTGAGCTGACCCGTCTTGGAATCGGCCACGCGTGCGCCCGCCTCCACCTTGGCAGGACCGCGTGGCGGTTCGGGTTCGCCCTCGGCGAACTCCAGCGCCTCGATCTTCTGCCCGCGTTTGGTGACCTTCGTCGTCGAGACGAGGATGTCGTCGATATCCCTGGCCGCCTGGCCGAAATGCGTCTGCAGCCGGCGCACACGCTCGTCGACTCGCGCCACGTCCTCCATCAGGCGGATGACCTCGCCCTGGATCAGATGCGCCTGCTCGCGCATGCGCGCGTCCTTCAGGATCGCCTGGATGACCTGGATCGACAGCATCAGCAATGACGGCGAGACGATGACGACGCGGGCGCGGTGCGCCTTCTGCACCACGGGCTCGAAATTCTCGTGAATCTCGGCGAACACCGATTCCGAGGGCACGAACATGAAGGCGGTGTCCTGCGTCTCGCCCTGGATCAGGTATTTTTCCGCGATGTCGCGGATATGCACCTCGATGTCGCGCCGGAACGCCTGCGCCGCCGCCTTCTGCAAGTCGGCGGCTTCGGCGGCACGAATGGCATTCCAGGCCTCCAGCGGAAACTTGGCGTCGATGGCGAGCATCGGCGCGCCGTTCGGCATCCGCACCAGGCAGTCGGGCCGGCTGCCGTTGGAAAGGCTCGCCTGGAACTCGTAGGCGCCGTGCGGCAGGCCGTCGGCAATGATCGCCTCCATGCGCGACTGGCCGAAGGCGCCGCGAGTCTGCTTGTTGGAGAGGATCGCCTGCAGCTGCACGACCTGTCCGGCTAAAGACTGGATGTTGCCCTGCGCCGTGTCGATCACCGCCAGCCGCTCCTGCAGTTTGGCCAGGCTCTCATGCGTCGACTTGGTCTGCTCGGCCATGGTCTGGCCAAGACGGCCGGTCATGGCGTCGAGCCGCTGTCCGAGCGATTGGGTGAGCTCGGCCTGCCTGGCGCCGAACACTTCGGCGATAGCGCCCATGCGACCCTGCATCTCGGCCTGCGCCTGCAGAATGTCCGCCATCCTGGCCTCGGTGTCGCGGGCATGGTCGGCCGCTTCCGCCGCCGCCGCCGCGCGCGCCTTTCCCGCGCGCCACAACGCGATGACGAGCGCCAGGAACAGCGTCAGCAGCAGCAGCGCTCCGAAGCCAAGCGTCTCGCCGAGCCTGATCGTGGTGGCGCCGAGCCGCGCGACGGGCTGCGAAAGGATCGAGGTCATGTCGTTCATTTGGGCAGCATAACCGATTCGCTCTGCTGGCACAGATCAAAACGTGAACAAGTCAAAGCCGCCCCGGTTGACGCTTTTCCATCGACGTCTTAGGTGAGACGCCATGTCGATCAAGCCGCTCATCATCCTTCCCGATCCAATCCTGCGCCAGGTTTCCAAACCGGTCGAGCGCGTCGACGGTGACTTGCGCAAGCTCACCGACGACATGCTGGAAACCATGTATGACGCGCCGGGAATCGGGCTGGCGGCGATCCAGGTCGGCGAGCCGCGGCGTTTGCTGGTCATCGACCTCGCCAAGGAAGGCGAGCCGCCGGCGCCGCATGTCTTCATCAATCCGGAAATCCTCGAAAGCTCCGACGAGCGCTCGGTCTATGAGGAAGGCTGCCTGTCGATCCCTGACTACTATGCCGAGGTCGAGCGTCCCGCGGCGGTGCGGGTGAAATATCTCGACCGCGAGGGCAAGCTGCAGGAGATGCAGGCCGAAGGCCTGATGGCGACGTGCCTGCAGCACGAGATCGACCATCTTAACGGCGTGCTGTTCATCGACCATATCTCGAAGCTGAAGCGCGACATGGTGGTCAGGAAATTCAAGAAGCTCGCCAAGGACAAGGCGCCGGGCAAGATGGCGGGCTGAACCTCATTCGAGCATTCCACGCAGGATCCAGTCTTTCCCGACTTCGATGGCTTTGGAACCCAACTCAAACGCAAGCGCGCGAGACTTTGGCGAGAATATCAAAACCACGACTAATGCCACTGCAAAAAGCGGCGTGAGGTAGACAGCTAATGCCCGCTCACGTCGTTTGGACAACTCGCCCTTCGTAGATTCCTCATCGAGCGATTTGAACCTGGCGTACGACACGCCCCAAATGTCTTTTGACGAGTCTTCATATGAATGGCTCCGAAGGGGCAAGAGGCCCGAATCATATGAGGAAAGCATTCGAACTTAGTTACCGAAGAGTCTTCAGCGCCGCGCAAATCCGTGCTGGGTATGATTGAGCAAATCGCTTAACCATGATATCATGATATCAATTTGGAGGTTTAGCCTTGAGCGATATGCTAATCAGAAATGTACCAGAACCCCTAAAGCGCGAAATTGAGCAAGCCGCTCGAAAAGTCGGCCAGAGCCTATCGGGCAAAGCCATCGATCTTTTGTGGAAGGGCATGAGTGTGGAAAAGGAAAGAAGGCTAGAGCCAAACTTCTCAGCATGGGAGAGTATCCGCTCTGCATTCGCAAACGAAAGCGCAATTGACAACGAGTTTGCTGAGACAATGGCTGAAATCGAAGCTGCGAGGAAACAGGACTTTGGCCCCTTGGTCGAGGGTTTCGATTGATTATTCTCGACACCAACGTCGTTTCCGAAGCAAGCAGGATCACACCTGATCCGAACGTGGTCGAATGGTTTCGCAAACAGGATCTGCTCAATCTTTACCTGTGCGGCCCGGTCGTCATGGAACAATCTTTCGGCGCCGAGAGATTTCTGAATAAGACCGGCTCTGATCGGCACGTTCGTGCTCTCGACCATCTGATCTCGAAGCAGTTTTCGGGTCGCATCGTTGACTTTGCTGGCTCGGTACCTCGCCTTACCGGCAAGCTTCGGGCAATGCGGGAAAATCTCGGTCGTCCGGTCAGTCTTTCCGATGCCATGATTGCGGCTATCTGTCTGGCCCATGACGCTACGCTTGCGACACGCAATGTTCGCGACTTCGACGAGCTTGGCCTGAAGCTCGTGAACCCGTTTGAAGCGGACGCCTGAACATAGCATGGCAGGAGAAATGCCCCTTCGCGTCATCTTTATGGGCACGCCGGAGTTTTCCGTGCCGACGCTCAGCGCCATCGCCGAGGCCGGCCACGAGATTGCCGCCGTCTATACGCAGCCGCCGCGCGCCGCCGGCCGGCGCGGGTTGGAATTGACGCCCTCGCCCGTGCAGCGCGAGGCGGAACGGCTCGGGCTCGAGGTGCGCACGCCGACATCGCTCAAGGCAGAGACCGAGCAGCAGGCCTTTGCCGGTTTGCGGGCCGATGTCGCCGTGGTCGTCGCCTATGGCCTCCTTCTGCCGAAACCCGTTCTTGAGGCCACCAGGCTCGGGTGCCTCAACGGCCATGCCTCACTTTTGCCGCGTTGGCGCGGTGCTGCTCCCATACAGCGCGCCATCATGGCCGGCGATGTCGAAACCGGCATGATGGTGATGCGCATGGAAGAGGGGCTGGACACCGGCCCGGTGGCATTGGTTGAAAAATGCGCCATTGGTCCCGATATGACCGCCGGGGAATTGCATGACCTCCTCATGGCTCGAGGCGCCTCGCTGATGGTGGATGCGCTCGCACAGTTGGGGATAAATTGTCTGACATTTGCCCCGCAGGCGACGGAAGGGGTGACCTATGCGCGAAAGATCGATAAATCGGAGACACGCGTAGACTGGACGCGGCCTGCCGGCGAAGTCCACAATCACATTCGCGGCCTCTCGCCCTTTCCGGGCGCGTGGTGCGAGGTCGAAATTGGTGGCCGCGTGGAGCGGCTGAAACTGCTTCGCTCGACGCTTTCCAACGGCGTCGGCGAGTCGGGAGGTATTCTCGATGATCGGCTGACGGTCGCCTGCGGGTCAGGCGCGGTGCGGCTGGTCGAAGTTCAACGGGCGGGTGGAAGGCCCGCCGCCGCGCAGGAGTTTTTGCGCGGGGCCAAGATCGAAAAAGGAACGAAACTCCAATGAGCATGATGTCGATACGTGCGGCGACGCCGCGGGATCGCGAGGCGATCCGCCTCGTCGAAGAGCATGCCTTCGGCCAGCAGGCGGAGGCCGGCCTGGTCGATGCGCTGGTCACCGGCGGCGACGCCGTCGTCGAGCTGGTTGCGGAAGAAGATGGCCAGGTCGTCGGCCACATCCTGTTTTCCAGGCTTTTTGTGCAGAACGGCGGCAAGCGCTTCGCGGCCGTGGCGCTGGCGCCGCTGGCCGTCGAGCCGTCCTTCCACGGTACCGGCATCGGCGGCGCGCTGATCCGCGAGGCGCATGTCCGCCTGAAGGAAGCCGGCGAGGCTTTGGCGGTGGTGCTCGGCGATCCGGCCTATTACGGCCGCTTCGGCTACACCCACGCCCGCGCCGAGAAATTCGAGAGCGAATACCAGGGCGAGGCGCTGCAGGCGCTGGCCTGGGGCGACGCGCCCGAGGCCGGCAGACTGCTATACGCTTCGGCCTTCACCGCGCTGGCCGCCTAGGCGAGCGCGAACGCAGAGCTGGCATGCCGCGTTTTCGACTCGATATCGAATATGACGGCAGCCAATTCGCCGGCTGGCAGCATCAGGCGGACCAGCTTTCGGTGCAGCAGGCGATCGAGCAGGCGATCGAAAAGTTCTGCGGCGAAGAGGTGCGAATACGTGCCGCCGGCCGCACCGATGCCGGCGTGCACGCGACCGCCCAGGTGGCCCATGTGGATCTGGCCAGGGACTGGGCGGGCGACAAGGTGCGCGACGCCGTCAACGCCCATCTGCAGGCAGCCGGCGCGCGCATCGCCATCCTCAAGGCTGCCGTCGTCGCCAACGATTTCGATGCGCGGTTTTCGGCCACCGGCCGCCATTATCTCTATCGCATCCTCAACCGCCGCGCCCCGTCGGCGCTTGAAAAGGGCAAGGTCTGGTGGGTACCGAAACGGCTCGATGCCGAGGCCATGCACGAGGCGGCGAAGGTGCTGCTCGGGCGGCACGATTTCACCACCTTCCGCTCCACCCAGTGCCAGGCCGAAAGCCCGGTGCGCACGCTTGACCGTCTCGATGTCACCCGCGCCGGATATCTCATTGAGGTGCGAACCTCGGCGCGCTCCTTCCTGCACAACCAGGTGCGCTCGATGGTCGGCTCACTGCGCAGGGTGGGCGACGGCTCCTGGAGCGCCGCCGATCTCAAGGCAGCGCTCGAAGCGCGCAACCGGGCAGCCTGCGGACAGGTAGCGCCGCCCGACGGCCTGTTCTTGGTCGGGGTGGATTATCCGGCGACGGCTGACAAACCCGCCGCGGCAGAGGACGCGGAGACCTAGCCCCTCGCGCCGTCCGGAATGTCGATGCCGAGCAGCGCCTGCAGCCCGAACAAGACGAGCAGCGAGGCGACGAACATGCCGACAAACACCGCGGTGCCGGCAGCCGCGCCCTTGCCGATCGTCGCGTTGGTCATGCGCCAGGTCAGCACCATCGACAGCGCGAACAGAAGCAGCGAGACCAGGCCGCTGACCTCGTCGGTCGAGGGCAGGAACAGCCTCAGCAGCGCCGACGGCAGCATCAGCCAGGCGATGATCGCGGAGGCCCAGTTGGAGGCGACGACGTAGTGGACGAAGCGGCCGCCGATGCCGGCGCGCGGCGCGACCAGCGCAAGCGCCACCAGCGGCAGCACCCAGGAACCGATGTCGACGGTTGCCAGCCGGAGCAGCATGCCGAGCCGCCCGGCGAACGCATTCGGATCGCCTATCTCATTGGCGATGCCGACCCAGCCGACGATCAGCGCCGGCGCCGCCACGACGATGGCGAAGAAGGAATTCCAAAAACCGTCCGCAGACAGATCGAGCATGCGCAGGCCGTCGGCCCTGCCGAGCATCAGCCGCCAGGCGCCGGCCAGCGAAGCAAAGGTTTCGTCCGTTGAGAGCATGGTCACGTCAGACCTTGTCCGAACCAGTCCTCGATAAAGCGCTCGTATATCCCTGTCAGCGTCTCGAGATCGGCGACCGCCACGCGCTCGTCGACCATGTGCATGGTCTTGCCGACCAGCCCGAACTCGACCACCGGGCAAAAATCCTTGATGAAACGCGCATCCGAAGTGCCGCCGGAGGTGGAGAGCGAAGGCCTCTTGCCGACCACCGCGGCCACGGAACCGCTCAGCGTGTCGATCAGCTTTTCGTCGCGGGTAAGGAAGACATGGCTCGGCCGGTCGCGCCAGACAAGCTCGTAGTCGACGGCGGTCTTCTTGCCCGGCCGATATTTCTTGCGGCCCGCCGCCTGGTCGAGCCGGTTGTGGATCTCGGCCTGGACGGTCTCGGCATCCCAAGTGTCGTTGAAGCGGATGTTGAACGTGGCGGTGGCCTTGGCCGGGATGACATTGGTCGCCGGGTTGCCGACGTCGATCGACGTCACTTCCAGATTGGTCGGCTGGAAATCCTTTGTTCCCCTGTCGAACACCGGATGGAGCAGCGCGTCGACAAGGCTCATAAGCCCGCGCACCGGGTTGTCGGCAAGTTGCGGATAGGCGGCGTGGCCCTGACGGCCATTGACGATGACGCTGCCGGAGAGCGAACCGCGCCGGCCGATCTTGATCATATCGCCAAGCGCATCCGGATTGGTCGGCTCGCCGACGATCGAGGCGTCCCATTTCTCGCCCTTGGCGGCAGCCCAGTCGAGCAGCTTCACCGTGCCGTTGATGGCCGGCCCTTCCTCGTCGCCGGTGATCAGCAGCGAGACCGAGCCTTTCGGGCCGCCATTGTTCTCGATGTGGCGCGCCACCGCGGCGATGAAGCAGGCGATGCCGCCTTTCATGTCGACGGCGCCGCGGCCATACATCTCGCCATTGGCGATCTCGGCGGCAAAGGGCGGATGCGTCCACGCCGCCTCGTCGCCGACCGGCACCACGTCGGTATGGCCGGCAAACATCAGATGTGGGCCGTTGCCGGAGCGGCGCGCATAGAGATTTTCGATGTTCGGCGTGCCATCTTCCGAGAATATCGGCCGCTCTACGGCGAAGCCGAGTGGCTTCAGCATGTCTTCCAAGGTCTGCAGCGCGCCGCCTTCGGCGGGCGTCACGGAAGGGCAGCGGATCAGGGCGGCAAGGTTCTGGGCAGGGTCGGTCGGCAATTTCATGGGCAAAGCGATAGTCGAAAGCGGCAGGCCTGTCACGGTGGCAGATGTTCGCCGAGCAAGCCGCCGACAATATGGTTGTCGTGTCGTATAGTCGCGCGGGCCAGGACGGGATGATCGCATGGCCAAAGAAGGAAAGACGATCTCGATAGCCGGCGCCGGCAGCATCGGCTGCTATGTCGGCGGCTGCCTGGCGCTCGCCGGGCGTAAGGTCGTCTTCCTTGGCCGCGGCCGCATTGTGGAGGCGTTGCGCAAGGACGGGCTGCGGATCAGCGATCTTGACGGCCGCGACAGACGCATCGGGCCTGAGACGCTGGCGGTCAACGACGATCCGGCGCTGGCGCTGCGCAACGCGGATATCGTTCTGGTCACCGTAAAGAGCGGCGCGACCGAGGAGATGGCGGCGCTTGTTGCGGCTCATGCCCGCCCCGATGCCATAGTGATCAGCCTGCAGAATGGCGTCGACAATCCGGACAAACTGCGTGGAGCGCTTCCCGCGCATCGCGTGCTTGCCGGTATGGTTGCGTTCAACGTCGTGCAATCGCCGGATGGCGAGACGCCGTTCAGCGTCCGCCGCGCCAGCGACGGCATGGTCATCATCGAGAATACTGAGCCCGGCCTTTCAGCACTGCTCAATGTCGAAGGACTTGGGGTCGAAACCCATGCCGACATGAGGGCGGTGCAGTGGAGCAAACTGCTGATGAACCTCAACAATGCGCTGGTCGCGCTCTCCGATCTGCCGCTGGCGACCGAATTGGCGGATCGCGGCTGGCGCGTCATTCTGGCGGACCAGATCGACGAGGCGCTGGCCGCAATGAAAGCTTGTCGTATCGAGCCGGCGCGCATCGCTGGGCCGCCCCCATGGCTGCTGCCGAAAGTGCTGCGGCTTCCGGACTGGCTGTTCGGAATCCTGGCCCGGCGGCTGCTGGCGATCGACCCCAAGGCGCGCTCCTCGATGTGGGACGATCTCCATCGTCGTCGGCCGACCGAGGTCGACGAATTGCAGGGAGCGATCCTGCGGCTCGCGCAAAAGACCGGCGTGCCGGCGCCTGTGACGAAGCGCATCATGGCGCTGGTGCGTCAGGCGGAAGCGGACAGGCGCGGTCCGCCCGGATTGACGCCCGACGAGGTCAGCCGCGGTCCTCGATCAGCGTGATGTTTGCGCGACAGGTTCGAGCTCAAATTCTCGGTCTCGTTGACGCCAAGGATGGCGACATCGTCATTGACCGATTACATCACGCGTTATCTCTGTGATTTAGAGCCGGATCAGATTTGAGGTCGAAACGACCTAAAAATCATCCGGCGCTAGCGGTCGGCCGGCGCATTCGTGCGGCTGCCGTAGCGATTGGATCCGGGCTGTCCCGGAAACAGGCAGAGCACCAGGAAGGCAACGATCGACACGACGGGAACGAACAGCACCAGCGCCGCGATGCCCGGCTTGTCGAGGTCGTGCAGCCGCTTCACTGCCAGCACGACGTTCGACCACAACGAGGCGAGGAACGTGAGGAAGAAGACGAACGACCACATGTTGCTCTCGGCCGAACCTTCCGGCACCAGCGTGAAGCGATAAAGCGGAAAGGCCTGGACGATAGCAACCAGCAATCCGCCGAGAAAATAAGCCGCGCGGCTGACGCGGCCCGAGGTTTTGAAGAAGAGCCAGATGAAGTCTGCTTTTTCAGGCAAGCGGGTCCGGTCCGTATTGATTGGCGCCCCTGGTGCCTTCGAGCATGCCCAGTTCGATGAGCAGCCAGATGCCGCCGATGATGGGTATAAGGCCGATCAGTGTCCACCAGCCCGACTTGTTACGGTCGTGCCAGCGTTTGGCATAGAGAGCAATCGCGAAATAGATCGATGCCAGCGCGACGAGGATGCCGAGGATGCCGATCTGGTCGCCGCCGGCGGTGGTGAAACGTGTGCCGAGGATCGAGTCGAGAATGAACGCAATGATGGCGATGACGATGAATATGCCGATGCCGGCCCAGAATTTGGCCCGGTTGATGCGGCCGTCGAAACTCGTCAGCAGATACTTCCAGTCCATGACGCCCCTCCGTTGAACCAGCGCGACGGAATGTCGCGCCGGTGGAGGCTGCGTCTGTTCGCGGGAAAGATCAATCGCGCAGCAATTCGTTGATCGACGTCTTGGAGCGGGTCCTGGCGTCGACGCGTTTGACGATGACGGCGCAGTAGAGGCTCGGCCCCGGCTCGCCATTGGGCAGCGGCTTGCCCGGCAGCGATCCGGCGACGACCACCGAATTTGCCGGCACTTCACCGTAGACGACCTCGCCGGTCGCGCGGTCGACGATCTTGGTCGACTGGCCGATGAACACGCCCATGCCGAGCACCGAGCCTTCGCGCACGATGCAGCCTTCGACCACCTCGGAGCGCGCGCCGATGAAGCAATTGTCCTCGATGATGGTCGGACCGGCCTGCATCGGCTCCAGCACGCCGCCGATGCCGACGCCGCCGGAGAGATGCACGTTCTTGCCGATCTGGGCGCAAGAGCCGACCGAGGCCCAGGTGTCGACCATGGTGCCTGTATCGACATAGGCGCCGACATTGACGAAGGACGGCATCAGCACCGCGCCCGGGGCGACATAGGCCGAGCGGCGCACGACCGAGGACGGCACGGCGCGGAAGCCGGCCTTCTCGAAATCGACCGCGCCCCAGCCCTCGAACTTCGACGGCACCTTGTCCCACCATACCGAGTGGCTCGGGCCGCCCTTGATGATCTCCATCGGGTTCAGCCGGAAGGAGAGCAGCACCGCCTTCTTCAGCCACTGGTTGACCAGCCACTTGCCGCCGTCCTGCCGCTCGGCGACGCGAACCACGCCGCGGTCGAGCAAGTCGAGCGCCGACTGGATGGCGTCGCGCGTTTCGCCGCGGGTCGCGGTCGAAATCGTATCGCGCTCCTCGAAGGCCTTTTCGATGGTCTTTTCGAGGCTCGCCAGATCGGGCTTCGACATGAATTTGCTCCATTACAAAGCTGTTAAGGCCTGCGCCTTAACCTGTTTTGAAATCGCGCGGACCCTATGTGAAGCCTTAATGGGGGTCAATCGCGACTGCGTCACGGGACGGCGCAAGTAAAGGAATTAGGACGGTGGATTCGATGACACCCATGGAAAAGGCGGGCTGGACGCCGCTGCCCCATTCGGACGAGGATCTCGAGCGGTCGAAAAGCGTGCCGGACACGCCGCAGACGCGGGCCGAAACCTATCGCCTGGCCTGGAACGATCCCGACTTCATGACGCGGCGCGAATTGCGTCCGGTGCGCCTGCAGCTCGAGCTCTTGAAGCCGGAGATGATCCTTGCCGAGCGCGGCATCCGCTCGACCGTCATCCTGTTCGGCGGGGCGCGGCTTCCCGAGCCGGGCGGCGCCGCCTGGGCCGCCAAGAACGAGACGCAGAAGAAGAACCTCGAGCTGAACAGCAAATATTACGAAGAGGCGCGCAAGTTCGCCCGGCTGTGCTCGCAGCAGTCGGCCACGTCCTACTATCGCGAATTCGTCGTCGTCACCGGCGGCGGACCGGGAGTCATGGAGGCGGGCAATCGCGGCGCCGACGATGTTGGCGCGCCGTCGATCGGCTTGAACATCGTGCTGCCGCACGAGCAGGCGCCGAACGCCTATGTGACGCCCGAGCTCTGCTTCAACTTCCACTATTTCGCAATCCGCAAGATGCATTTCGTCATGCGCGCCAAGGCGGTCGCCGTGTTTCCGGGCGGCTTCGGCACGATGGACGAATTCTTCGAGACGCTGACGCTGATCCAGACCGGGCGCATGGAGCGCGTGCCGGTGATCCTGTTCGGCAAGGCGTTCTGGCAACGGGCGATCGACCTCGACTTCCTTGCCGAGCAAGGCACGATCTCGCCCGGCGACCAGGACATCATCGATTTCGTCGACACCGCCGACGAAGCCTGGGACATCGTTCGCCGCTTCTACAGCCTCTGAGTGCGCGCTCGTCGTTACCGCAATGACCAGCGAGTTCTGACGGCGGCGCCGGCAATCTGGAGTTGGTTCAGCCCGGGACCTCGACGATTGCCGTCAGGAAGCCGGCGAGGTCGTCGGTGACGAAATCCACGTCGTCCTCATTCGCCGGGTCGCGCTCCCAGATCTCGGAGAAAGTCGGCTCGAAATTGCGCGGCACGACCAGCACCGTCGTCATGCCGAGCGATTTCGGCACAGAGAGGTTGCGCGCCAGGTCCTCGAACATCACCGCGTTGTGGCCGGTCACGGAATGCAGCTCGGCGAACCGCTCATAGGTCTGGCGGGCCGGCTTGGGGTTGAGACCCGCCGCGACGATGTCGAAGATGTCGTCGAAATGATCCAATACGCCGAGCTGGCGCGCGGCGCGCTCGGCATGCT
>NZ_RZSN01000330.1:0-2600 GCF_003997315.1 Mesorhizobium sp. M1A.F.Ca.IN.020.04.1.1 | reverse complement strand
ACGCTGCTTTGCCTGCTATCGTCGATCCTCGCCTGGCTCACCGTGCCCGGACAGGCGCTGCCCTGGCCACGGCAGACGGGCGATTCGTCGGATTAGTTGGGAAGCTGCGAATCGGTCTTGGCGCTGGCGACCTTCAGCGAATTTCCGTCTTCCTGCTTGAGCAGGTCGTCGATACGCTCGCGCTCGCGCTTGAAGGCAACGAGATCGTCGCCCTTCAGCACCTTGCCGACCGGCAGGCGGACGCGCATCGGGTCGACCTTGGTGCCGTTGACGATCAGCTCGTAGTGGAGGTGCGGGCCGGTGGCGAGGCCGGTCTGGCCGAGATAGCCGATGACCTGGCCCTGACGCACGCGCACGCCCGGCTCGA
Source organism: Mesorhizobium sp. M1A.F.Ca.IN.020.04.1.1 (assembly GCF_003997315.1). Classification (NCBI taxonomy): domain Bacteria; kingdom Pseudomonadati; phylum Pseudomonadota; class Alphaproteobacteria; order Hyphomicrobiales; family Phyllobacteriaceae; genus Mesorhizobium; species Mesorhizobium sp. M1A.F.Ca.IN.020.04.1.1. The sequence goes on along the minus strand of NZ_RZSN01000330.1, from coordinate 2,233 downwards.
TCCCTTTGGCGAAAGCGCTCTGGTGATTGTAGGAGGTCTCGTAGCCATTGGCGTGGCGGATGATGATCTGCTTGCCGTAGCCGCCGGCCCAGCCGACCTTTTCGACAACACCGTTGCCGGCGGCGATGATAGGCGTGCCGATGGGCGCGGCCCAATCGACGCCGGTGTGCATGCGCACATATCCCAGAATCGGGTGCCGGCGCGCGCCGAAACCGGAGCGGAACTTGCCGGCGGGCAGCGGGTTGCGCAGCAGGAATTGCTCGGCGCTCGACCCGTTCTCGTCGAAATAGTCGGTGCCGCCGTCCTGCATCTGGAAGCGGTAGAAATTGCGCGTCTGGCCGCCGAAGGTGGCTGAGACGTAGAGAAGCTCAGAACTGTCGGAGGTCTGGTCGTCGCCGTCGGGCTGCGAAAACAGGACCTCAAGACGGTCCGACGGCGAAAGCCGCGACTGGAAGTCGACGTCCGAGGCAAGAAGCTTGATCAGCTTCTGGGTCATCGATTTCGACATGCCATAGGAAAAGGCGGCTCGATAGATGCCGTCATAGACGTTGGGCAGGTTGCCGCGCACCACCACCGGCTGCGAATCATCGAACGCCGTCAGCAATTCGGGATTGGGCTCCGGCTCCTGCGCCGGCACGAACTGTCCGCGATCGTCGAGCGCGATGGTCACGATATGCGTGGTGCGGTCGTAAACGCTGGTGCGGACTACCTTGGCGACGTCGCCGCGCACCTCCAGGCCGACGCGCAGCACCGTTCCGGCCTTGAGCGCCGTCGCGTTCAAGAGCTTGCCGATCGCTTCCGACATGCCGGTGGCGTCATCGCCGGTGTAGCCCGAATCAGCGAAGGCGTCGGTGATATCGGTGTCCTCGGTGAAAGGGATGATTTCCTCGGCGAAGGCCGGCGTCTGGTCGTCCGGCGTGGCGCGCGGCGCCACCGAGACGTTCTCCGGCGTGATCTTGACGTCGTAGGAACCCGCCATGCTCTCGGCGAAGGCGTCGCCGAAGCGCTGCGGGTCGACATAATGAAGCGCCGCAACCTGGACGGCGCCGTCGCTCAGGCCGTTGCCGGCTTCGCGCACTACCTTTTCCACCTCGTCGGCGGAGAGGTCGCTCTTTTCGTCAAAAGATGCCGTCTCGATCGGGAAGTCGACCGTCTTCAGGCTCATCTCGCTTTCGACCTTGGCGCCATAGATCTGGCCGGCGACCGCCGTGGCGGAAGCCGGCTGAGCGTTGTCGTCGCCGTCGTCGCCGAAGACCTGCATCGGGTCGAATGGCGGGTAAGGACGGCTGGTGGTGTGGCCGGCCGCGAGCGCCATCTTGATCTGCACGAACGGCATGGTGTGGATGACGTCGCGGTCGCCGACCTTGGTGACCATCGACACTTCCATGCGCCGGCGGTCCTTGGCCCTGGCGATCTGGCGCGGCGCGACCAGCCTTGTCGTCTTGGCCTGCTCGCCGGAATCGTCGCCGCCGCTGGCGAGGTTGATGAGCTCGGCGATTTCAGGCGGCGTCGCCAGCTGCTGGCGACCGTCGAGGGCCGCGAACAAGGCCACGCCCATCAGCACGCTCGAGGTCACCCCGGTCAGGAACGTGCCCGAAAGCCAACGTGCCGAAACTTCGCGGCGGTCAGGCGGACCGCTGCGGCCGTCCGCGATCAGCGGCGGCTCGTTGCCGAGTTCGGCTATGACATCTTCCGCGTCTGGCATCCAGAAAGGCTGCTTCTTCCCCGGGCGAAACGGCTTGTCGTTGTTCGTTGCGGCCATGACATTTGCCTGTCGCAGCCAGTGAAGTCAAACGAAGCGGCAAGCCGGGGCCGATATCCCCAATCACACGTCTCTTAGAAACGCGGCTCTTGTCGTCTGCGGTCGAGGCTCTCACGCGTACGCGGGCGCCTTGCTTGTATGTCCGGTGTCCGACCGCAATGCGGCGGCAATAGGGCTTGGTGCGGACGGCTGCGGACGTGCCGCAGGGGCGGTTGGCTGGCGAAACATAGCCGTCGAAAAATTTGTCGCAAAAAATTCAAAAAAGTTCGAAATCGGTGTTGACGGTTCGAGTAACCCCCGACTATATACGCCTCACCAACGAGGGCGGCGCGCCGCTGGCGGCCGAGAAGTTCGCTTCTCAATCTGCCCTCTGTGAAATTCAAGAGAGCCGCGTGAGCGACACTCGAAGGGCCCCGAAGCGGCAAGCGAAAGGGGCCGGGACATCGCGTCTGCGGTGTCGGTTCTTTGACA
>NZ_RZSN01000329.1:0-2713 GCF_003997315.1 Mesorhizobium sp. M1A.F.Ca.IN.020.04.1.1 | reverse complement strand
CGTTGCCACCGATCATCACCAGATGCCGGCCGAACGGCGTCTTGGCGAGAATCAGCGAGAAGACGACGAAGCAGCCGACAGCGATCCAGGCGGTGAGCGGCAGGCCGGCGAGCCGCTGGATACCGAACCAGCGGATGGCCGGCGCCAAATCCTGCGCCGAGCGTCCGCCGGAAACGACAAGCACGAGGCCGCGCACCCAGATATAGGAGGCAAGCGTGATGATGAAGGCGCTCATCCGCAGTCTGACGATGAGGAAACCGTTGATGACGCCGATAAGGGCTCCCACCGCCAGGGCTACGGCGAGCGAGACCGGCACCATCAGCCAGTCCGGATGCAACTGCAGGCCGAGGCCGATGCCTGACGAGCAGAACATGATGCCGACCGCCATGGCGCTGAGCGCCGCGACCGATTCAACCGACAGGTCCATGTGACCGGCAATGATGACCAGCGCCAGGCCGATCGACATGACGCCCAGCACGCTCGAAGCCTCGACGATGTTGGCGAAGATGCCGAGCTGGAAGAAGTTCGGAATGAGGGTCGAGAACACGGCCAGCACGAAGACCAGCATGAACCAGACGAGATTGTCGAGCACAAGCTCGAGACTGTGGCGGGTGCGTGGGCTCATCGGCCGATCCGGTTAGCGTCGAATTTGAATATGCGGCTGCCGCGGGGCGGGCCCGCGAGGCTCCGGGCCGGGAGGCCCGGAGCTCGATGGAAAAGGCCTACTCGACGGGCTTAACGGTATCCGTCGGCGGCTTCAGGTTGCCCCAGAAAGCGGGGTTGTCGACATTCTCCTTGGTTATCGCCGCGCCTGGGATCTTGATGTTCGGGCCCCAGGCTTCCTTGGTCACCACCGACTTCAGGCCGAGCACGTCATATTCGCCGGGCTTGATCTCCTGCTTGTTGACGACCTTGTCCATGAACATGGCGACGGCCGCGGCCTGGGCGTAGAGCGGCTGTTCGACTTCGACGTTGAGCCAACCCTTGCGGATCAGGTCGAGGCCGACCGGCGCGCCGTTCGAGCTCATCATCATCACATCGCCCGGCTTCTTACCGGCGGCCTCCAGCGAGGCAACGCCCGCGACCGAAAGATGCGCAGCGTGGCTGAAGATCAGGTCGATGTCGGGATTGGCCAAGATCTGGTCGGCGACGATGGTGCCGGCGTTGCTCGCCTCCCACTGCATGGCGGGCAGCGAGATGATCTTGACGTCCGGAAACGCCTTCATCTTCTCCTCGAAACCCTTCTGGATGTCGAGCGTGTAGGGATCGCCGGGATCGCCGAGCACCTGCAGGATCTTGCCCTTGACCGAGCCATGCTTGGCCTTCAGCAGCGCTTCGGCCTGCTCCGCCGCAATGTGGCCGATCTCGACCGTGCCGGCGACCGATGTGAAGTCGGACGGCGTGGCGGTGATTTGGCGGTCGAACTCGACCACAGGGATGCCGGCCGCGCGGGCGGCTTCAACGGATGGCTTCAACGCATTGAAATCGACCGCGGCGAGGATGATCGCCTTCGGCTTAAGCGCAATCACGTCGTTCATCTGCGATTGCTGAGCGTCGGTTTTGTTGTCGGCGTTCAGCGTCTTCATCTCGTAGCCGACCTGTTTCAGAAACAGTTCCAGCGCGCTCACCGAGCCGGTCTGGAATTCGTCGAGCAAGGTCGGCACCAGGTAGTAGACGGTACCCTTGGACTGGGCGAATGCCGGCGTGAGCGTGGCAATGGCCAGGGCCAGGATACCGAAGACAGAAAGTAGCATTCGCTTCATGTCGTTCGCTCCTCTTTTCGCCGGACCCCTCATTTGTCCCTCAGCCCGCCGGTCCGGCACCGGCAAGCGTTTCCCCGGTGATCATGTTGATCACCGCATCGGGACTTGTCTTGTTGCGGGCAACGTCGCCCGCCACGACGCCCTGGCGGATCACCACGATCCGGTCGGCGACCTGGAAAGCCTGCTGCATGATGTGGGTGATGATGACGACGCCGATGCCTTGGCTCGCCACCTTGCGGATCATGTCGAGGCCGCGGCGCGTCTGCTCGACGCCGAGCGCGGCGAAGGGCTCGTCGAGCAGCACCAGCTTGCCGCCCCAATGAACGAAACGGTTGAGCTCGATCGCCTGCCGCTGGCCGCCCGAGAGATGCTCGACCTTGGTGCGCAGCGAGGGAATGCGAGTGCCGGCATTGGCCAGCGCCTTCGCCACTACTGACTCCATCGCGCGCTCGTCGAGCACCGGAACGCCCAGCACCCTGCGGGTGATCTCGCGGCCCATGAAGAAGTTGGCCACCACGTCGACATTGGTGCAGAGCGAGAGGTCCTGGTAGACGGTCTCGATGCCGGCGGCCTTGGCCTCGGCGGGGGTTTTGGCGAGGAACTCCTTGCCTTCGAACAGCATGCGACCCGAGGTCGGCTCGAGTCCGCCGGCGATGATCTTGACCAGCGTCGACTTGCCGGCGCCGTTGTCGCCGAGCAGCGCCACCACCTCGCCGCGCGCGATCGAGAAGCTGATGCCCCTCAGCGCCCGGATGGCGCCGTAATTCTTGGTGACGTTGTCGAGGACCAGCAGGGGTTCGCTCATGCCGCGATGTCTCCGCCGTTCAGAAGGTCGCCTTCGCGCTGCCGCTTGGCGGTGAAGATCTGGCCGAAGCGTGGCGAAAGCACGCCGGAAACGGCAAGTGCCGCGGCGCCGCGCAACACGGCATGCTGCCCGCCCTGCGCCACGA
>NZ_RZSN01000328.1:0-2725 GCF_003997315.1 Mesorhizobium sp. M1A.F.Ca.IN.020.04.1.1 | reverse complement strand
CCCCGCGACAGGCCGGGTCGCCTCAGGTTCACCTGATGGATGAGCAGAACGGCTCGCCCGGCAAACAGCCGATCAGATCACTTGAAGGCGTACCTGTTAACAACCCCGTCTGCCTCATTCGTGACCCGGATCCAGCGCTGTTCGTCACCGCGTAGGTCCGTGACCTCACTGCCCGTGGCTGTTTCCGCTGCCACCCATGGAGTATTGGCGTTGATGGTACGACTAGTCACAACGCTGTCCCCATCCATCTCTTCCACCCGATAGACCTTCATGTGCGACCTCTGCTCCATTTATTTCCCAATCTGAACAGAGAAGCGGCGACCGGACAAGGATGCTGAAAACACGATGCCCGTCACCCCGGGCAACGGGATGGCGGGCATCGATCGAGCGGTTGCCGACGAGGAAGGTGGCGCATTTCCCCGCCGGTTCCATCCAATGTTATCGCGAGGATTTGGTTTCAGCGTAGGGACCAAAGCGTCAGACCATCCGACTTCGGTCGCATCGGAACATTTCCGCCAGTCGGCAGGTTTGGCTTCGCGCCGCGATGCCAAGAGGATCGCGCCATTGGGTAGCAGAGACCCCTGGAGCGCCGCTTGTCCCCTCAGCGAGCGGGCTCTTGGTCCTCAGACCTTTGAAAGCCCTTTATGGAAGAGCTATCCAATGAACAGCTACACCGTTGAAATGATGTCAGGGTTGGAAGCGGTCTCTGTTGCCTACGCGAGGACCACCTCACCGAAAGCAGCCGCTGAATGGGTGACCGGCCGAACCGTACAGGACAGGCGAGACGAGACCGAATGGGTTCGCGTCACCGACGACACCAATCGAGCGGTCTACAAGTTTGCCTACAAATAGGAAAAGGACTGCCGCCGACACCCAGCCTGACGAGGGAATTGTGAGCAGGTTGGGCGCTCAATGGTCCCGCCCTGCTTGAGCCATAATTTTCGGCTCGACGGAGCACTGGAAGGCCGTTCACGTTGTAAGCCTATGGAAACCCCACCTCCAGACGCTCCCCGTCGAGAACACCGCCCGCGCGTGCTGAAGGGCGGAACGATCATCACTGGTTTCCGAAACTCGGAAATCAGCTGCTCACTACGCAATCAGCACTCCCAAGGAGCCGAACTGAGGTTGGCCGCAGACATTCAGATCCCAGCACGCTTTCTGCTCTACGTTCCGGTCGATGGGATCGCTTACAAAGCTGTCGTTCGTTGGCGAAAGAATGACCGCGTCGGCGTCGAATTTGAGGGTACCGAGCCAAAGCCGAAGTTCCATTACGGTTGAATGCCGAAGGCAGCACCTGATCGACAATGGCGCGGCCCCACGGCTCGCAGGCTGGATTCCTATTCGTCCCGGTCCCCGTCGTTTTCATCGTCGGGTTGACTGTTCGGGGGTGCACCGTCCGCTTGCTCTTCGACGTATGCTTGGCAGCCTTCGTTGAACGATTGGCTATCACCATCGCAGTCTCGCTCGTCGATGATGTCGTTGCTTGCCGCCCAATCATAGCCGGCTTCGTGTCCCGAGCAGTCATCGGTGCAATCATACCCATGGAAAGTCTCTTGCGCGTTTGCCGGGCGGGCAACAAAGCCGGCCAGCGCAAGGGCACCGGCCGCAACAAGGATCCAGATCATCAAAACATTCCTATCGGCGCCCCGCCGGTCGGGTATTCTGTGACCTTGGCGAAGATGAGTGCCGGTTACTAGCTCAGTTCCAATCCCGGTCGGGTGTTGCGGGACGACGATTCCAGCTTTTGATGGCGTTGAATTCGTCGATGCAGACCGGACCGGATGCGCCACAGTCGTCACATTTAACCACCGACCCGCCTACCGGCTGTCATCGACGGCCTTGCGTCGTTACTGGCAAGGCTCCGCGTTCATCCCGGAGAGCGCTTTTTGCCATTGCCCTTCGCCTGCTTCGCCGGCGCCTTCCGCCCGAGCCCGGCCGCCTTCGCCAGCGCCGATCGCTGCGCCGCATAGTTCGGCGCCACCATCGGGTAATCCGGCTTCAGCCCCCACTTGGCCCGGTACTCGTCGGGCGTCAGCCCGTAGTGCAAGTCGAGATGGCGCTTCAACGATTTGAACTGTTTCCCGTCCTCTAGGCAGATGATGTAGTCGGGGAACACCGATCGCTTCGGGTTGACCGCGGGCGCCCGAGCAGGTTTCTCGGGGTCGCTTGATTGGCGAACGCCTGACAACGACGAATGAATCGATGCAATGAGGTCAGCTAGACCGCTGACGGGGAGGGGATTGTTGCTCACATACGCTGAGACAACATCCGCCGTCAGTCCGACTAGATCGATGTCTTCAACTTCATCTTGTTCGGTCAAGGTATTCACTCCAGGATCTGAATTTAGAGCCAAATGTGGCAAGTTGGTGTGTACTACAACCTTGGAACACACGCCAACGCTCTTACTGCCGATCCGTGAGGATTCGCTCTAGCCGCGGCAACCTACGTCTGGCGGAGTTGAACGCCAGGGCGACCATGGTTCAGGAACTTCACCCCGCGAGCTTCTAAGGGAGGAATGCTGCCATGCGCGCAATCGCACTTTTCATCGCCTCGTCGGCCACGATCTTCATCGCAAGCCCTTCGCGGGCGCAGGATGCCGCCGCAGGCGAGAAGGTCTTCACCAAGTGCAAGGTCTGCCACATTGCAGACCAGGACCAGAACAAGGTCGGCCCGTCTCTGCACGGCGTCATCGGGCGCACGGCGGGCACGCATCCCGGTTTCACTT
>NZ_RZSN01000327.1:0-2777 GCF_003997315.1 Mesorhizobium sp. M1A.F.Ca.IN.020.04.1.1 | reverse complement strand
GATCATGAAGGCCGCGCAGATCGATGGCGCCACCACCTTCCAGCTCTACCGCCGCATCGTTATTCCGCTGCTCAGGCCGGTGTTCCTGTCGGCCTTCATCGTGCTCGCGCATCTGGCCATCAAGTCCTATGACCTTGTCGTGGCGCTGACCAGCGGCGGACCGGGCGGTTCGGCCTGGCTGCCCTCCAACTTCATGTATGAGTTCACCTTCAAGCGCAACGAGATGGCGGTGGGCTCGGCGAGCGCGGTGATCATGCTGATGACTTTGACCGCGATCATCGTGCCTTATCTCTATTCCGAGCTCAGGGAGAAGCCGCGATGAGCGCCGTCACCTCACCGGCCAGCCAGGCATCGAGCGGCGTCAGCGCCAGGACGATCAACCGCATCGTAATCTACGGGCTGCTCGCGCTGTTCGCGCTGTTCTACCTGATGCCGCTCTTCGTGATGCTGGTCACCTCGTTCAAGACCATGGACGAGATCCAGAACGGCAACATGCTGGCGCTGCCGCAGTCGCCGACCATCGCGCCATGGTTCAAGGCCTGGGGCGAAACCTGCGTCGGCCTGACTTGTGCCGGCATCAAGGGCTACTTCTGGAACTCCATCAAGATGGTGGTGCCGGCGGTGCTGATCTCGACGCTGCTCGGCGCTCTCAACGGCTATGTGCTGACCAAATGGCGCTTCCGCGGCCACACGCTGGTCTTCGCGATGATGCTGTTTGCCTGCTTCATTCCGTTCCAGTCGGTGCTCTTGCCAATGGCGACCATCCTCGGCAGCATCGGCCGCTTCGGCGCCAGCCTGCAGAACGCGACGGGGTTCAACTTCGGCCTCGGCAACTCGACGGTCAACCTGGCCTTCGTCCATGTGGTCTACGGCCTCGGCTTCACCACGCTGTTCTTCCGCAACTATTACGAGGCCTTCCCGACCGAACTGGTGAAGGCGGCGCAGGTCGACGGCGCCTCCTTCTTCCAGATCTTCCGTCGCATCATGCTGCCCAACTCGATGCCGATCTTCGTCGTCACCGTCATCTACCAGTTCACCAACATCTGGAACGACTTCCTGTTCGCTTCCGCTTACGCCGGCACCGGCGACGTAATGCCGATGACGGTGGCGCTCAACAATGTCGTCAACACCTCGACCGGCGTCGTCGAATACAACGTCAACATGGCCGCGGCGATGATCGCCGCGCTCCCCACCCTGATCGTCTATGTCGTCGCCGGCCGCTATTTCGTGCGCGGGCTGATGGCCGGCGCGGTCAAGGGCTGACCCTATTTTCTGAAGGAACGACCATGGCTTTTCTGGAAATTGATGGGCTGAAGAAGCGCTTCGGGAATGTCGAGATCCTGAAGGGCATCGATGTCGAGCTCGAAAAGGGCGGCTTCCTTGTGCTGGTCGGCCCGTCCGGCTGCGGCAAGTCCACGCTGCTCAACACCATTGCCGGGCTGGAAACCATCACCGAGGGCCAGATCCGTGTCGACGGCCGCGCCATCAACGATCTGCATCCCTCGAAGCGCGACATCGCCATGGTCTTCCAGAGCTACGCGCTCTATCCGAACATGACGGTTGCCGGAAACATCGCCTTCGGCATGGAGATGCGCGGCGTGCCGGCGGCGGAGCGCCAGGCGGCGATCGACAAGGTGGCAAAGATACTGCAGATCGGTCACCTGCTCAACCGCAAGCCCAGCCAGCTTTCCGGCGGCCAGCGCCAGCGCGTCGCCATGGGCCGGGCGCTGGTGCGCGACCCGAAACTCTTCCTGTTTGACGAGCCGCTTTCCAACCTCGACGCAAAGCTGCGCGTCGACATGCGCATCGAGATCAAGCGCCTGCACGCCACGACCGGCACCACGATCGTCTATGTCACCCACGACCAGATCGAGGCGATGACGCTGGCGACCAAGATCGCCGTGATGCGCGACGGCGAGGTACAGCAGTTCGGCACGCCGGCCGAAGTCTACAACAACCCCACCAATATCTTCGTCGCCGATTTCATGGGCTCGCCCGCGATGAACCTGATCCCGGCCAAGATCGGCGCCAATGGCAGCGGGCTTTCCGTTGTTCTCGATCGTGAGGCCCGCCAACCGATCACGCTGTCGCTGCCCGGCGCGCCGACCGGCCTTGCGGCCTTCAAGGACAAGCCGGTCATCTTCGGCGTGCGCCCGGAAGCGCTGACCGATCCAGAAGGCGCCGAGCGCAACGGATCCGAAATCGCCACCGCCGACTGCCACATCGAAGTGGTCGAGCCGGCGGGATCGGACACGTTCGCCGTCACCAATCTCGGCGGCAAGGGCGTGGTGGCGCGGCTGCGCGCCGACGCCAGGATCCAGCCCGGCACCAGCACGCCGCTGGCCTTCAATCTCAGCAAGGCGGTGTTCTTCGATCCGGCGACCGAGAAGCGCATTCTCTGATGCATGTCGCCCAAAAGTGGATCCGGTTTTGGGGCAGCGACATGCGTCAAGACAAAGATCTAAAGCGCGTGGTCCCGGTCAGTTCAAACACGACGCGCTTTAGACCATGACAAATCCGGATATCGTCATCATCGGCTCCGGCATCGGCGGCGCCACGATCGCCTCCGGCTTGGCCGGCAGCGGCGCCTCGATCCTGATCCTGGAACGCGGTGAACCGCTGCCCGCGACGCCGCATGCGCGCTCGACGCGCTCGATCTTCGTCGACGGGCGTTACCGGCCGAAGGAGATGTGGCGCGAGGCCGGCGGCGCCGCGTTCAACCCCGGCAATTACTATTATGTCGGCGGCAACTCGAAATTTTTCGGCGCGGTGCTGAT
>NZ_RZSN01000326.1:0-2827 GCF_003997315.1 Mesorhizobium sp. M1A.F.Ca.IN.020.04.1.1 | reverse complement strand
GACCTTGTCGGGCGTCCCGGCGATCACGCTTGGCTGCTTGGGCTCGATGCGGTACTCGTTCGTCCCCAATTGGCGCGCGTAATCCTTCGCCTGGTCCTCGCTGCCGACCGTCACGCTTTGCGCGCCGGGAACGTGTACCTTGAACAGCTTGATCTTGGCTGCTTCGGCCTCGGCCTCACCCGGATATTCGGAGACGATGACCGAGACCGCAATGATCGGCGCGCGCCCGGTCGCGGCCCGATAGGCCGCAACGGTTTCGTCGAGGAGAGCGTCGTCACCGTTGAGGTGGCGGGCGAACACGAACTCCCATCCATGGGCCGCGGCGAGCTCTGCGCTCTCGACGCTTGCGCCCAGCAGGAAGCGCTGCGGCGCGATCGGAGGACGAGGCGTTGCGCTCAACCCGGCGACCGGTCCGGCGCCGTCGAGATAGGCGCCGAGTTCGGCGACTTGCTGGCCGAGGTCCGGCTTACGGGCGGGATCGCGATCCCCCTGCAGGGCTCGCGTCGAAAGCGGCAGGCCACCGGGCGCTTTGCCGACGCCGAGATCCACACGGCCCGGCGCCAGCGAGGCAAGCAGGTTGAAATTCTCCGCCACCTTGTAGGCGCTGTAGTGCTGCAGCATGACGCCGCCGGAACCGATGCGAATCCGGCTGGTTTGGGCCAGCAGATGGGCGATCAATATCTCCGGCGAGGAGCTTGCCAGCTCCGCGACGTTGTGATGCTCGGCCACCCAGAACCGGCGATAGCCAAGCTTCTCGGCCAGCTGCGCGAGCGCTACGGTCCGTTTGAGCGCATCGGTTGCGCTCTCGCCTTTGGAAAGAGGACTCTTGTCGAGCAGGCTGAGCGCATAAGCCATGGGATCTCCGCATCGCGCGGCCGAAAGACGGCCAAGTGCTACCGATGCAGAAATTAGTCCATTTAGTCTATAAACTTTATAGATATTATCCCGAAATTCGGTCGGCGAAAGAAAAAGCCTTGCTCATCGCATGCCGGCCTTGAAACGTACGCCCCGGGGGGCTGTGGCGAGGTTCATCCGGTCCGAGCTCATGGATGCGGCGGAGGGATAAGCCCGCGCTCGACCAGGGCATCGATGATCCGCTCCGCGCCGGAGACGAATTTGCGGTCATTGGCTTCGCCGCTGGCATGGGCCGAAGGCTCGCCGGCCGGCAGCACCAGGACTGGAAGCGCCTGATTGGCTTCTCCGACAAGCTCTATCACTTCGGCGCGCGGCCGGGGGAAGGCGATTCGGCGAACATCGATCGCATCGAGAAGTTCCGGAAACGATGTCAGCAAGCCTTCCACCAGCGCCGAATGCCGGCAGAAGAAGCGCTGCCCCGGAAACTTGACATCCTCGAAATCGGGGGCAAGCAGGAAAAGCGTGGCTTTGTCTGGATTGGCTGAGGTCAACGGAGCTTCCACTTCGAACTGGTTTCGTTCGGTCAAGCCTATCCTCGCCAGTGGTTCGATCAGAAGGCGCGGATTTCGAAGCAAGCGCCTGCGCGGGTAATAATTGTCTCTGCGACTACACGCATTTCGAATACCGATGCTGCCGCCGCAGCGAAGACAGGCCCGGCTTCGGCCCGATCAGTTTATCGCTTGTAGCAAGCGATCCTGTGACCCGGTTCCACCTCTTTGATCGGCGGTTCGGCCCTGCAGCATGCGTCATCTGCAATTGGGCAGCGGTCAGCGAATGCGCATCCGGTGTTCTGCGCCTCGCCCGAAATGCTCGTTGAAGAGGTAGCCGGCACCTCATCGGAAGACGACGCCAGCAGCAGCTTCGTGTAAGGATGATTGGGTCCGCGAAAGACCTGTTCGGATGATCCTGTTTCGACCAGCCGGCCGCGATAGAGCACGCCGATCCTGTCGGCCATGTAGCGCACGACCTTGAGGTCGTGGCTGATGAACAGATAGGTCGTGTCCTTTTCCCGCTGCAGGTCGTTTAGGAGGTTAAGGACGGTCGCCTGCACCGAGACGTCGAGCGCCGAGGTGGGCTCGTCCAGCACCACGACCTTTGGTGCGCCTGCGAAGGCGCGTGCAATAGCCGCTCGTTGGCGCTGGCCGCCGGAGAGCGAGCGCGGTTTCCGCTCCGCGGTCGTGCCCGCCAGTTTGACGGACCGCAACAGCTCACCGACCCGCTCCCGCGCCGCGCTTCGGTCGAGGCCGGCGAGCCTCCGTAGCGGCCGGCTGAGGATCCTGCCGATCCGGTGGCGCGGATTGAGCGTGCGGTCGGGAGACTGGAAGACCATCTGCACCTCCCGCCGTTCGGCCGGCGCTCGCTTCTCGACGCGCGCCGCGACCCTTTTGCCGAACAGCTCGACCGATCCTTCGCTGGGTGTCTGCAGGCCGGTGACAATCCGCGCCAGCGTCGACTTGCCCGAGCCGGATTCACCGATCAGCCCGAACGTCTCGCCCCTGTCGATCTGGAGATCGATCTTGTGCAGCACCGGCTGGGCGCCGAAGGAATGGCTGACGCCCTTGCAGGCGATGGCGACCTGCCGGTCTGTCTTCGGACCGGCCGGGCTGCCGGCGGTCTTCGGCTGATTGAGGCCGGTCGTGCCGATCTCCGCCAATTTGCCGTCGCGCTTGGTGAAGTTGAGGCCAGGGATCGAAGCGATGAGCGCCTTTGTGTAGACATGCGCGGGGTTCTCGAAGACCTCAGCGGCGCCACCGGTTTCGACCACCGCTCCCGACTGCATCACCGCCACCCTGTCGCAGGAGCGGCGGATCAGGTTGATGTCGTGGCTGATCAGCAGAATGCTGGTTTTGTGCTCGCGGCGGAGATCGTCGAGGATGGCGATGACCTCGGACTGCACGCTGGCATCCAGCGC
>NZ_RZSN01000325.1:0-2828 GCF_003997315.1 Mesorhizobium sp. M1A.F.Ca.IN.020.04.1.1 | reverse complement strand
CACCAGAAGGTGTGGGAGGAAGCGAACTCACCGGCCCTCAACGCCGAGGAACGTGCGCGCATCGGCGGCATCTGCGCCAAGGCGATCGCCGATCTTGGCTATTCCGGCGCCGGCACGATCGAATTCCTCTACGAGAACGGTGAATTCTATTTCATCGAGATGAACACACGCCTGCAGGTCGAGCATCCGGTGACCGAAGCGATCACCGGCATCGACCTCGTGCATGAACAGATCCGTGTCGCCTCCGGCGGCGGACTGTCGGTCAAGCAGGAAGACATCAAGTTCAACGGCCACGCCATCGAGTGCCGCATCAACGCCGAGGATCCGCGCACGTTCACGCCGTCGCCCGGTACGATCACGCATTTCCACACGCCGGGCGGCCTCGGCATCCGCGTCGATTCCGGCGTCTATTCCGGCTACCGGATCCCGCCCTATTACGACAGCCTGATCGGTAAGCTGATCGTGCATGGGCGCAACCGCGTCGAATGCATGATGCGGCTGCGCCGGGCGCTCGACGAATTCGTCGTCGACGGCATCAAGACGACGCTGCCGCTGTTCCGCGACCTCGTCGGAAATCCGGATATCGCCAACGGCGATTACGACATCCACTGGCTTGAGAAATATTTGGCCAAGGAGGAATAGGATCTTGCGGTTATAATGGCGCAATGACTCGTCCCTACGCGCCCGGCTACCGCATCCCGACCGACCTGCTGCTGAAAGCCTATGCCTCGGGCGTGTTCCCGATGGCAGAGAGCGCCACCGACCCGGAAGTGTTCTGGGTGCGGCCGGAGACGCGCGGCATCATCCCGCTCGACGGATTCCACACGCCGCGCAGTCTGAAGAAGACGATCCGCAGGCACCCTTTCGACATCCGCTACGATTTCGACTTCGAGGCGACGATCGACGGCTGCGCGGAAAGGCGCGACGAGCGCCGCTCGACCTGGATCAACGCGCCGATCCGCGAAGCCTATGTCGAGCTCTATCGGCTGGGCCACTGCCATTCCGTCGAGGCGTGGCGCGAGGGCCGGCTGGCCGGCGGTCTCTATGGGGTGTCACTCGGGCGCGTCTTCTTCGGCGAAAGCATGTTCGCCCGGGAAACCGACGCCTCGAAGACCTGCCTCTATTATCTCGTCGAGCGGCTGAACGAACGCCGCTTCGCGCTCCTCGACACGCAGTTCACCACCGAGCACCTGAAGCGCTTCGGCGCCATCGACGTGCCGCGCAGCCGCTACGAAAAAATGCTGGCCGAGGCCCTGAAGGGCGAAGCGGTCTTTTATCCCTGAGGTAAGCGGTCACCCGCTCGCAGTTTCAATTGGCGTCTGGGAATGAAACATCATCTTCCAGCCATCGGCGCGATGAACATAGCCGGTGCTGACGAGAGCGGCATACGGCTCGCCGTTTTCCCGCGTCGCGCGCGCCTCGTAGGTTAGCATGACGATATCGCTGCCGGGTTCGACCATGCCTTTCAGCCGAATGTCGAGATCGCGCCAGCGATTGGGCTCGGTGGCGGTCTTGGCCAGATCGGCATTGGTCATCGCCTGCGCCATCTCCGGAAAGGCGACGAGGCAATCCACATCGGCGTGGGCCGCGAAATATGCGGAATCGCCGGTCCAGAAGCCTTTCTCGATATCGAGAAGCTCTTTCTTGCTGGCAGTGATCGGCCTGATCGTTGCCATGGAAATCTCCCGTCGCCATCACCGTTTATCCAACGGATTGCGAAAAAGAGGGTTCCGAGAGTTCCGAGATCAGTTCGTGTCTGTGGTGTCGGCGCCATCCGGCGCGGGCGCCGCGTCCGACGGCTCAGGCGCTGCCTCGGCTGGCGGCTTCGGCTTGGCGGCATTCGTCTTCGGCTTGCCCGTATCGGCCTTGGCGGCGGTCGGCGGCGGCACGTCCGATTTTTGCTTGCAGCCCTTCAGCCAGACGTCATAGACGGCGTGCTCGACCGCGTTGAGACCGGGGCTTTCGGCGAACATCCAGCCGGTAAAGATACGGCGGATCTTGCGATCGAGCGTGATCTCGTCGACCTCGACGAAGGAATCGGTCTTCGGCTGTTCGGTCTCAGGCCGAGAGTAGCAGACGCGCGGCGTCACCTGCAGGGCGCCGAACTGCACCGTCTCGTCGATATAGACGTCGAAGGTGATGATGCGGCCGGTGATCTTGTCGATGCCGGCGAATTCGGCGACCGGATTGGTGATGCGGTCGGAAACCGCCGGCGCCGCCGGTGTCTGCGCGGCGGCGAACCCTGCCGTCGAGGCAGCCAGAACGGACGCTGCCGCGAACAGTCCCGTCGAGAGTCGGCCGAAAGAGTTCATGCAGGGATACCGGTGGTTGCGCCCGGGTGATTCTCTAATCGCCCAAGGCTAGTCAGGGCTGCGCTATCAGCAAGCAGCTAAACGCCAATTGTGGCGACAAAAGACCGAAACGCGTTTACGAACCGGGCGTCCAAGCGTCGTAGTCGCCGGTGACTTGCGGGCGATGCTGGTTGGTCAGAATGGAACCTTGCGGGCGATAGGCGCCCGGCGTTCCTGTGAGGTTGGGACGGTGCGGCTTCTGCCAATCACGAGCCTTATAGCTTTCGCTCGACGGAGGCGTGTCGACGCGATGATGCATCCAGCCATGCCATCCCGGAGGGATCTTCGAGGCTTCGGAATAGTCACGATAGATGACCCAGCGGCGGGTGCGACCTTCCGAATCGATGCCGCCCTCGTAATAGACGTTGCCGACCTCGTCCTCGCCGACCTTGTTGCCGAAGCGCCAGGTGTGGAAGCGCGTGCCAAGCGTCTGGCTGTTCCACCAGGTGAAAAACTGCAGCAGGAAAGTCTTCATCC
>NZ_RZSN01000324.1:0-2832 GCF_003997315.1 Mesorhizobium sp. M1A.F.Ca.IN.020.04.1.1 | reverse complement strand
CCTTCGACACGAGCCGCGCGACGGGCATGTTCAGCACCAGCGACGCGCTTTCGACCTCCGCCTTCAGCGCCGGGATATTGGCTTCGTAGGCTGCGAGCGCGGCCCGGCCAAGCGCGGCGCGCGCGGCCTTCGTCCGCAGGCGCCTGACCGCGATACCCGCGGCCGCGAGCTCGTGCGCGACGCGCGCGACCGGCGGCAACGGCCCCGGATCGAAGCCGGCAAGCAGCCGCTCGGCTTCGTCGAGCCGGCCGATCAGGACAAGGCGACGCGCTTCGAGGCTGCCGGCATAGGCGGCGTTGACCCGATCTCCATGCGCTTGAAGCGTCGTGCGGGCGGCTCGCAACGCTTTGTCCGGCCAGCCGAGATCGCGCGAGACCAGCGCGATCTCGGCTTCGGCGACGACGCAGCGGGCGCGCGCAACCGCCTCTTTCGGGCTGAAGGCGCGGGCGGCGCTCTTCAGCAGCGCCTTGGCCTTGGCGAAATTGCCGAGCTGCGCCATCGCGATGCCGCGCAGCGCCAGCGCGGGGGCGTCGTCGCGCAACGCGACGCGCTTCAGGGCGCCCAGCGGATCACCGGTCGCGAGCGCGCGGCCGGCGGCATTGATCATCGAGTCCATGCAATGCTCGCCCCGATGCCCCCTTCCGGGTCTGCCGGATCAAATCGCGCCACACTTGTAACTCTCACCATCGCGCCATCCGGCTCTAAGTTTCCCTTGTCACCCCAACCAAACGCAAGAACGGGACAAGAGCAATGACCCAACACATGAAGACACCACCGGTCGTTTCGCCGGAAGCCTGGGAAGGCGCGTATGAAGAAATGCTGGTGAAGGAAAAGGCGCTCACCCGCGCCCGCGACGCGCTGGCTGCGGAACGCCGCCGCATGCCGTGGATGCCTGTCGAGAAGGACTATGTGTTCGAAGGCCCGAACGGCAAGGCAAGCCTGCTCGACCTCTTCGAAGGCCGCCGGCAGTTGGTCATCTACCGCGCCTTCTTCGAGCCCGGCGTCTATGGCTGGCCGGAGCACGCCTGCCGCGGCTGCTCGCTCGGCGCCGACATGGTCGGCAACCTCGCCCATCTCAACGCCCGCGACACCACGCTTGCCTATGCGTCCCGAGCGCCGCAGGCCGACATTCAGCGTCTGAAGCAGCGGATGGACTGGAAGATGCCCTGGTACACCATCACCGACAGCTGGGACAAGGATTTCGGCGTCGACGAATGGCACGGCCACAACGTCTTTATCCATGACGGCAACCGTATCTTCCGCACCTATTTCGTCAACAACCGCGGCGACGAGGCGTTCGGCACGGTGTGGAGCTATCTCGACGTCACCCCGCTCGGCCGCCAGGAGGTGTGGGAGGATTCGCCCGAGGGCTATCCGCAGACCCAGACCTACAAGTGGTGGAACTGGCACGACAACTATGAGGAAGGCGCCGCGCCCGACCAGCGATGGGTCGAGGTCTCGGATGCCGGCGAAGCGGCGTTTCGCAACAAGAACGCCTGAACGCGAAGCGACTCTGGCGGCGTCGCCCGCGCCGCCAGAGCCGAACTTTCCTGAGAGCAGTTGGAAGGTGGAGATCATGAGCATCGACAATCCCACCCCTCGCCCGGCAGGCCTGAGCGGATTCGGCCTGGCCGACTGGTTATGTCTCGCGGCGGCGCCGACCTTTGCCGTCATGGCGTTGCTCACGGCCGCCGGTAGCGGACCGGACGCGATGTGCATGTCCGGGCCCGGAGCCTCCGTGCTCAGCGGCATGACGCCGATGTATTTCCTGATGGCTGCCTTCCACCTCGCGCCCTGGCTGCGGCTGCTCGCCAGAGGGGTGGCGGAATCGGCGCTTCAACCTGCCGACGAGCTGCCGGACCTAAGCGCGGAGCGGATGGCTGAGAGCAGGGATGCCGGCGTGTAAGGTGTTAACAGCCAGCCCAGCGGCTCCGCGGGTGCTGCCCGGGCGCGAACGTCGGAATCGGAATGCGCGGTCGCAAAAACCGAGCGCAAACCGTAAATTCGAAACAGCTCCAGGGCGGTTTGAATTCCATCCATGGCCCCGGACAGCCGGATATCCATCACAACCAGATCAGGCCGGTCCGCAGCTGCGCTATCGAGCGCTTCCTCGCCCGAGCCAACGACCACGACCTCGAAACCGGCCGCGGTCAGAGTGCTCTCCATCTCGAGGGAGATGAGAAAATCGTCCTCGACGACCAAGATCCGCGTGGGCAATGCGGCGGCCACAGGTTCGGCCGACGCGGCTTTCGTTGGGATTGGCCGACGGCGTCCGTGTGGGGCAGCAAGCTCGGTCATCGAGAGCCATCCAGGAACTGAAGAAGAGCCGGCAAGAGCTTCATGAGAACCGAATGCTGCAGCGCGTCTTCGGTTCCTTGGTAACGACAAGCTTGCCGTGCAGCTGCCGCGCCAAGCCCTGAACCAGCTTCAATCCGGACGAACGGTCGCGGACCGAAGCCAGGTCAAAGCCGGGACCGCTGTCTTCGACGAATACCTGGAAGCCGTCGACATCGCGCCGAAGCCCGACCCGGATTGTGCCGGCTCCGTCGGGAGTTCCATATTTTATGGCGTTGGTCAGAAGCTCGTTCAGGATCAGCGCCAGCGGCATTGCAACGTCATTCGAAAGCTTTGCATCATCAGCCTCGAACTCAACCGCGACTTCCTTCGGGAAGGTCTGCTTTATTGTCCCGCAAACCGCAAGCAAGAAACCCTTCGCGTTGAACTGCGTCGAATCGACCGTCTCGTACAGGACCTGCTGAGCAGCGGCCATGGCCGCTGCTCAGCAGGTCCTGTACGAGACGGTCGATTCGACGCAGTTCAACGCGAAGGGTT
>NZ_RZSN01000323.1:0-2875 GCF_003997315.1 Mesorhizobium sp. M1A.F.Ca.IN.020.04.1.1 | reverse complement strand
ATCTGCCGGCCC
Source organism: Mesorhizobium sp. M1A.F.Ca.IN.020.04.1.1 (assembly GCF_003997315.1). Lineage (NCBI taxonomy): Bacteria > Pseudomonadati > Pseudomonadota > Alphaproteobacteria > Hyphomicrobiales > Phyllobacteriaceae > Mesorhizobium > Mesorhizobium sp. M1A.F.Ca.IN.020.04.1.1. The sequence continues at coordinate 2,863 of NZ_RZSN01000323.1, read as the reverse complement.
GCCGATCTCGTCGACAAGGTGCTGGCGCTGGAGCTCGGCGCTGCCGACGTGATCGAAAGCCCGCTCAATGTGCGCGAGCTGGCGGCGCGCATCGGCCGCCTGCTGACGCGGCGCGGCCGCAACCCCCAGGAACTGATCGTGCTCGAGAATGCGACCGTCGACTTGAGGTCGGCCATGGTCATGCATCGTTCCGGCGCCGAGGATCAACTGTCGCCGGGGCAGGTGGCGCTGTTGAGATTGTTTCTGGCGAGCCCGCGAAAGGTGCTGACGCGCGACGACATCATTGCCGCCGCGCCCGCCGAGAATGCCGACGCTTTCGACCGCTCGATCGATTCGCGCATCGTGAGGCTGCGCCGTAAGCTCGATACGGAGACCATCACCACGATCAGGGGTGCCGGTTACCGGTTCGATCCGCCGACGCCGCGCACCGACTGAGGCGAGGGCCACCAGGTCTTTTCCTCGATCTTGCATCGGATTTCCAAAACCGCTTCGCACTTTTGGATCCGACGCCGGCGCCTAGCGCACCACGAGGATCGAGGGGCCGGACGGCAATTCGGCGCTGGCGGCGATCTCGGCGTGGGCGCGCTCCTTGAGCAGCACCGTTGCAAGCGCGGCAAAGCCAAGCAGCCCCTGGGCATAAAGCAGTGCGGACAGCACCGAAGCGGCAAATTTCGTCTTCATAACTCAATCCCCAATTCGATAGTCGTCGATGCTTCAGGAAACTCCCGAAGCGCCCGCGCCGCCTACGGAGCCCCCCGCTGCGGCGCGGGCCTTCGGTCCTCTCGGCAGCAAGTAGCCGGAGGGGCCGCGCATCCCTATCAGCCGAAGACCGACCCGCCAGAGGGCCCTCAGCCGGTTGACGCGCAGGCTGGAGATGATCCAGACCGTGGCGATGAACATTGCAGTGTGCAGTGTCGAAACCTCGCCGGAATTCATGGCGCCAAGCGCCGTCACAGGGTTGCCGGCGACAGAGCCGACAGCACCGAGGATGACTGCCGAGACGCCGATCCTGAGAAACCAGGTGCGAACTTTCGATTTCCTGCCCATTTTCGTTTGCTGATGTCTGTTCCCGTGACTCGACATTGCTGCGGGCCTGTATCCGCATCATGCCGCGCAAGTCGCGCTTTGTTGCAATTCGGTTTCGAGATTCGGAGAAAGGCTTTCATATCAAAGCCATTTACGCTTTGCCCGCCGGTTTCGGCCTGCTTGATATTGCCGGCAGCCGGTCTAGGGGGAGCGTGTTCTCTGGAACTAGGCCGTCAACTTAGAGAAACGAATTCGAAACATTAACGCATATTAAGCGAAATAGACCTGAAACAGGTGATCCCGATAAGACGATCCATCGAAATTGCAGCCGGCCCGACCGGCATAAGAGAGAGAGGGATCGTCATGCATACCGCCATTTCAGCCAAGCTCATCCACGTCACCGCCGCCGCGCTCACCGGCGCGGCTCTGCTCTTCGGCAGCAACGCCGCTCATGCCAACCAGCTCGTCGCCCGGGTTTCGCTGTCGCAGCAGATCATGGAAGTCACGGTCGACGGCCGGCCGACGTTCACCTGGAAAGTGTCGACGGGCGACAGGGGGCACATCACGCCGACAGGGTCATTCAAGCCGACCCGCATGCATGAGATGTGGTATTCGAAGAAATACGACAATGCGCCGATGCCGCATTCGGTCTTCTTCAGCGGCGGCTATGCGGTGCATGCGACCTATGCCATCAAGCATCTTGGCCGGCCAGCTTCGCATGGCTGCGTGCGTTTGCATCCCGATGCCGCGGCCGACTTCTATCAGCTCGTCGAGGCCTTCGGCCCGGGCAACACCAGCATCCTCATCGTAAAGTAACGGGTCAAGTAGCGGGCGGATTGCCGCCTTCAAGTCAGGTTCGACGCAATTCCGGACGGAAGGCCACGGCGAAGTCGCCGAGCAACCGTTCCACACTTTTCTTGGAATTGCTCTGGCGCCGAAGCCGTGGGGTGACCGCCTAAAAAAGAGGCCGGGATTTTCCGGCCTCTTTTTTGTTTTGGAGCAGTCCTGGATTGCTTCAGGTGGGCAGCGCCGGCATCAGCTTCGGATCGGGCTTCTCGGCGAGATGCGGCAGATCCTTGCTGGCGATGAAGGTGTAGAACATCGGCACGACGAACAGCGTGAACATCGTGCCGACCAGAATGCCGGTGAAGATGACGAGGCCCATCGAGTAGCGCGCCGCGGCGCCGGCGCCGCTGGAGATGATCAGCGGCACGACGCCGAGCGCCATCGCGGCCGTCGTCATCAGGATCGGCCGCAGGCGCACCTTGGCCGAGGCGATGATGGCATCGCGGCGCCGCATGCCATGGATTTCGCGCTGCTGGTTGGCGAATTCCACCAAAAGGATGCCGTGCTTGGTGATGAGGCCGATCAGGGTGATCAGTCCGACCTGCGTGTAGATGTTGAGCGTTCCGAGGCCGATATTGAGCGGCACGATGGCACCGAAGATCGAAAGCGGCACCGCCATCATGATGATCAGCGGATCGCGGAAGCTCTCGAACTGAGCGGCCAGAACCAAGTAGATCACGATCACGGCGGCCGCGAAGGCGATCAGGATGGTGTTGCCCTGCTCCTTTTCCTGCCGCGATTGGCCGGAATAGTCGATGAAGAACGTGTCGGGCAGCGTTTCCCTGGCGAGATCCTCCAGCACTTTCAATCCGTCGCCGGTGGTCACGCCGGGCAAGGGCAGGGCGGAGATCGTGGCCGAGTTCAGCTGGTTGAACTGCTCGATCGCTGCCGGCGAGGCGTTGGTCGAGATATGCACCACCGCCGACAGCGGCACCATCTTGCCGTCGACGCTGCGCACGAAATACTCGCCGAGCTTCGCCGGATTGTCGCG
>NZ_RZSN01000322.1:0-2883 GCF_003997315.1 Mesorhizobium sp. M1A.F.Ca.IN.020.04.1.1 | reverse complement strand
CCCGAATCTGAACTATCGGATCGCATTCGACTCCACAGGCGAAATGGACAAGCTTTGGATGGAGCCCAGCTTTTCTTACGGGGTCCCGACCTCGTTCGTGGTCGACCGAGACGGCCACATCGCCTTTATCGGTCATCCGACGCAACTCGATGAGGTTTTGCCGAAGGTGCTTAACGGCAGCTGGCGCATCAGCGATCAGGCAAAATCCGCCGATACGGAGCGGATTGCGGAAGGCGAAACCATAGCGCGCGAACAAGCGCTGACCAAGCCCATATACGACAAACTTCGGCCGGCAATGGAGGCCGAGGATTGGAAGACGGCGCTCTCGGCGATTGAAGAAGGCATCGCATTGATACCGGACAAACTCAACTTCCGCGTGAGTCATGTCGATCTGTTGCTTCACAGAATGCGCGACATGCAGGCCGGCTTGCCCGTAATGCGCCAATTCGTTCGCGACGCGATCGACAGAAAGTCCGAGGGATGGATGTATTGGGCGCTATACCAACTCTTCGCGCCGGGCTTTGATTATTCCGGCTTTCCGTCTGCTGAGCGCTTCGCGATGGGCGAAGAGCTGTCCAAACACATCGTGGCACTGCCGCAAGGCGGCGGCTCTAAGTTCCTGTCTTATCCGGTGGTCGCTCAGTACTATCATGAGAGCGGCAACAAAGATCGCGCCATCGAGTTGCTCGAGCAGACACTGAAAGCGCTGGAGGGTCCGGAGCCTGTCTCGGACGACCTGAAACAGCACCTTCTACCCGAGTTGCTGCAGGCTCTGGCCAACTACAAGGGTGAGAAGGTTTGTTACGGCGCTCTCTGTGTGGCTCCGCAAGAGGATTTTCCCAAAAGGTGAAGGGGGGCGGCCAAGGAGGAAACCAAAGAGGGGCGATAGTCGAATGGCTTACTGGCCAATTCGTCCATTTCCCTGACGTGGTTGTACAAATAGGCCGGCCCAAGCGTCCAGCCCAGCCTCGCCGTTATCCGCAAACACGTGATCGAGCAAGGAGAAGACGTGCCTGATCAACTCACCAATACTGCCGCTAAGGGTCTCCCGGACCCGTCAAAGATGGCACTGGAGTAAGGCTGGCAACATGAAGCTCGGCGCTGCCCACCGATCCACCTGCGCCCACAGGCGGGGAAGACGGGGGACGCAGCCGACCGCCTGTCTCTGCGCCAGGCAAGAACGGAGGACAGGACGATGACGGACATGACGCCATCTGCGAGGAAGGCCGCGCAGACGAAAGCGGCAGCCGTCAAAAATCCGTCCATCGCCACTGGCCTGACCAGGATCGGGCGGACCCCTACCGGGTTCGCCGCCCACGGCCTCTACGATCCGCGCAACGAGCACGATGCCTGCGGCGTCGGCTTCATCGTCAATATGAAGGGCGTGAAGTCGCATCAAATCGTCACGGACGGCCTGGCGGTGCTCGAAAATCTGACGCATCGCGGCGCCGTCGGCGCCGACCCGCTGATGGGCGACGGCGCGGGCGTGCTGGTGCAGCTTCCCGACCGCTTCTTCCGCGAGGAGATGGCCAGCCAGGGCGTCGAACTGCCCAAGCCCGGCCATTACGCCGTCGGCCATGTGTTCATGCCGCGCGATCCTGAGCTTCAGGCGCATATCGAAGGCATCATCGCCGAGGTCGCGCAGCTCGAAGGCCAGCCGCTGCTCGGCTTTCGCGACGTGCCGGTCGACAATTCATCGCTGTCAAAGGCGCCTGATATCGCTGCTTCAGAACCGGTCCAGCGGCAGGTGTTTTTGGGTCGTGGCGCCGAGATCGAGAGCGACGACGATTACGAACGGCGGCTCTACATCCTGCGCAAGGTCATTTCCGGTCGTATCCACGAAGAGACCAAGGGCGTCGACAATGGCTTCTACGTCGTGTCGATGTCATCGCGGACCATCGTCTACAAGGGCATGTTCCTGGCCTATCAGGTCGGCGCCTATTACAAGGATCTGACCGATCCGCGTTTCGAGACGGCGCTGATCCTCGTCCACCAGCGTTTCTCGACCAACACCTTCCCGTCGTGGAAGCTGGCGCATCCCTATCGCATGGTCGCCCACAATGGCGAGATCAACACGCTGCGCGGCAACGTCAACTGGATGGCGGCGCGGCAGGCCTCGGTCGATTCCGAACTGTTCGGCAACGACATCTCCAAGCTGTGGCCGATCTCCTATGAGGGGCAGTCGGACACCGCCTGTTTCGACAATGCGCTCGAATTCCTGACGCAGGGCGGCTACTCGCTCGCTCACGCAATGATGATGCTGATCCCTGAGGCCTGGGCCGGCAACAAGCTGATGGATCAAGATCGCAAGGCCTTTTATGAATACCACGCCGCCCTGATGGAGCCGTGGGACGGGCCGGCGGCGGTGGCCTTCACCGACGGCCGCCAGATCGGCGCCACGCTCGACCGCAACGGGCTGCGCCCGGCGCGCTACATCGTCACCGACGACGATCGCGTCATCATGGCCTCGGAAGCCGGCGTGCTGCCGGTGCCGGAGGAAAGGATCGTCAAGAAGTGGCGGCTGCAGCCCGGCCGCATGCTGCTGATCGACCTGGAGAAGGGTCGCATCGTTTCCGACGAGGAGATCAAGTCGGAGATCGCGACCAGGCATCCCTACAAGAGCTGGCTCGCCAACACCCAGCTCATCCTCGAAGACCTGAAGCCGGTCGAGCCGCGGGCGCTGCGCAGGGACGTCAGCCTGCTCGATCGCCAGCAGGCGTTCGGCTTTACCCAGGAAGACACCAAGCTGTTGATGTCGCCGATGGCGACCACCGGCCAGGAAGCGGTCGGCTCGATGGGCACCGACACGCCGATTTCGGCGATGTCGGACAGATCGAAGCTGCTCTACACCTATTTCAAGCAGAACTTCGCCCAGGTCACCAA
>NZ_RZSN01000321.1:0-2883 GCF_003997315.1 Mesorhizobium sp. M1A.F.Ca.IN.020.04.1.1 | reverse complement strand
ACCCAGGCCCTGCCGGCATCCGACCCCTTTGCCAACCTGCCGGCACCCGCCGTCAGCAACCAATGCCAGAACGGCAACAAGACGGTGCTGAGTCCCGGGACTTACTGCAACAACCTGAGCCTCAGCGGCAACGTAACGCTTTCTCCCGGCGTGTATGTCCTCCAGGGCAATCTCAAGATAAACGCCAACGCCATCATCCAGGGCAACGGCGTGACCATCTATATGGCCGGCAGCAGCACCGTCAGTATGAACGGCAACGCCACGGTGACGCTGAGCGCGCAAACCTCTGGCCCTTATTCCGGCGTGCTGTTCTACGGCGACAGGACGGGCACCGCGGCGCAGAGCACCTTCAACGGTACAGCGAACTCGCTTCTGACCGGCGCCATCTACTTCCCAAGGCAGCAGGTCAACTATCTCGGCAATTTCTCGGGCCAGAACGGCTGCACCCAGGTCGTGGCCGACACAGTTCAATGGTCCGGAAATTCGACCATCAACCAGGACTGCACGGCCTACGGCATGGGGGGCATCCCGGCCGCCCCATCCGTGCGGCTCGTCGAGTAGCAATCATGGTGCCGCTGGCGATCCGCTTCCACAAAAACCGGTGCGGCGCGGCAGCGGTGGAGTTCGCGCTTGTGCTGCCGGTGCTGGTTGCCGTTCTCTTCGGCGTTGCCGACGGTTGGTCCTACGTCACCAACTCGCTCGCGATGCGGGCCGGCGTGAAGACGGCAGCCAATCTTGTGCTGGCCGGCGCCACCGACGAGAGCGCTACCCAGACCATCCAGAGCATTGCGCTCGCGAGCTGGGAAAAGAAGCCCGACGATGCGGCGGTAATCGTGAGCCGCAAATATATGTGCGGGGCAACGGAGGTCGCGTCAAGCTCCACTCCGTGCGCCGGATCGAGCATTCCATCGATCTACATCTACATACAGGCGTCGGGCACCTGGACTCCGCCTTTCACCTTCGGCGTCTTCCCAGGCAATAGCGCGCTCGACCATCAACAGGTGGTCCGTGTCCGCTAAGCAAAAAGCCAGGCTGTTTGCCAGCAACGCCTCTGGCGGCGCCGCGATCGAGTTCGCGCTGATCGTGCCTTTCCTGATCATGCTTCTGTTCGGCATCTTCGCCTTCGGCTGGTCGATGAACAACGAGTCCAGCGTGCGCTATGCACTCGAGACCTCGGCGCGATCCCTGCAACTCAACAGGACGCTGACCCAGGCTCAGATCCAGGCGATCGCGACACAGAAACTACAGGCGCTCGGCTTGCAGAACGTGACGGTGACGATCACCACCGACCCGCCGAGCGGCGGCTTCAAGATGGCGCATGTCAGCGCCAGCTATGCCTTCGTCATCAACTTTCCCTATTTCAGCGATTTTCCGATCAATTACTCGACCACTGTCACCGTGCCGCTGATCAACAGCTGAAGCACGTCTCCCCAAAGTGGGACTTCGTTTCGGGTCAAAGCCAGGGCTAAGCTTAACAAGCTGTGTGGGCCGAAAGATTGCGACACGCTTCAGGGCATGCCGAGGAAGAATATATAAGTATATATCTGGGATTGGCCGCAAAGCGGGATAAGAACACCTCGGTAGCGCGCCCCAAGCGCTGGTGGCATCACCGCTCCCGCGGGTTGCCCGAAACGATGCCGCGCACGTCCGAAAATCGCCTTTATAAACAGGCGTCTTGTACTCCTCGACGGACGCTGGCCGCATAGCGTTGGGCCCATGGTCCGACGGGAGGTGGGCCTTCATTGTTCCAGAGGGCGGACCTGGCCTTAGCCCATTTATTTACGCAATAATTTCAGCAAGTTAACAGGTGTTCAGCAGGATTTCCGGAGCTGCTTCTCGGGATACTCTCTTGCCGCCACCGAATTTGTTTAAAAGTTACTCCAAGCCGTTAGGGAAATCTCATATGACGCGATCTAGCGGTTGGGCATTGGTGGCGATTCACCTGCGGAGAAACATGATGACAATCCGGAAAACACTTTTGGCTTCGCTTGCCATTCTGGCGCTCGCGGCTGCTCCCGCACTCGCCGGAGCCGGCGGCAATGGCGGTGGCAACGGCAATGGCGGCAGCCATGGCGGCGGCAACGGCAATGGCGGCGGTAACGGCAATGGCGGCGGTAATGGCAACGGCGGCGGCAACGGCGGCGGCAAGGGCCAAAGCAGCAACAGCGGCGCCTCGCACGGCAAGTCGGCATCGGCAAAGGCCGCCAAGTCGCAGGTCGACGATGCAACCGATGACGACACGACGGACGATACCACTACGGCCGCCACCCCGAAGGAGAAGAACATCCATGCCAAGCTCGGCCGGCTGAACTCGCTCCAGCGCAACATCAATGCCTACATGAATTCCAAGAGCAAGAAGTTCGCGGGCATTCAGGCTTATGTGACCCAGGCCGCCGTAGCCCAGAACGCGCAGGCCAAGCTTGACGCGGCAAACGCGAAGCTGGCCGCCGACCAGGCCCAGCTCGGCACGCTCACCCAACAGCTCGCCGACCTCAATGCAACCGACACGACCAACATGACGGCCGAGGAAAAGGCGGCTTTCGATGCGCAGGTTGCCGACGTTCAGGCGCAGATCGACGCCCAGAACGCCGCGATCGCCGCTGACACCCAGGCGGTGGCGGATGCCCAGGCCGCGGTTACCGCTAACCCTGCCCCCGATGACGCCACGCTTGACGCCGCCCTGCAGGACATGGCCAACAAGCCGGTCGATCAGGAGGTGACGGACTGGGCCAAGGACGTGCTGGCCGACAAGATCGACCAGGCGGCCGCGGCGACGTCTACGCCATAAGGCACACGCGGCGAAGCTGCCGCAGTGGAATGCATGCATGCCGCCGGGGCGACCCGGCGGCATTTTGTTTGGCTTGACGGCAATGCATTGGAACT